>JBBSNE010000386.1:0-2940 GCA_038232815.1 Euzebyales bacterium
CACGAACCGCGGCGGCAGGCACCGAGTTGCCGTCGCCAGCAGCCAGAAGGTCCCGCAGCGCCTGGACCATCGCCCGACGTTCGATGCTGACCAAGGGCTTTCGCCGTGTCGACTGCGACTGCGGGGAGGGTGGGGGGGCGGCCGCAGGCGCAGGTCCGAACAACACCTGCTGCGGGGGCGTGGTTCCTTGCGACCGGTCCTCGAAGTCTTGTGGCGTCACGCCGGCCAGGTGCGCCGCCCACCATGTCAGCCCACGGTCCCACCTGGTGCCGGCAGGGCGGCGGTCAAGCACACGGCCGTTGAACGCGACGTCACAGACCACCCGTGCGACGAGATCCTGCACGAACGGGTCGTCGGCATAATCCCGCTTCAGCTTCTCGAGCACTGACTGATCGCCATCCGAGCCGTACAACTGCTGGCCGATCTCGCTCAGAACCGACCGGGAGCGTTGCAGCCAGGCCCATGCGTGCGCCGGCACACGGGCGGGCGGCACGTCCGGGGATGGAGACTGGCTGGCCATGGCCGTTAGGGTCGCACGCTGACACGCCCGCGGCGAGGATTCCCGGCGCCAGCTACTTGGGGCTACGTGACGGTTCGGGCGGGGGTGGCGTTGTCACCGATGGCCATCACCGGCTCGGTTTTACGAACACCGGAACTGTAGAAGGCAAAGGCCAGCAGGTGGCCGAACACCGCATGGGCCAGTAGCTCAAAGGCCAGGTTCGGCGCCTTGAACTGTGTGACGACCGTCTGGGCCAGAATCAAGAAGTTGATGACGAACAGTGCGATACCGAACAGACCTCCGGCGGCTGCGACCGTCCCGTTGGTCTTGAACAGCGGGACGAAGAGGGCAAAGATCATCCCGAACACGATTGACAACACCGAATGGATCACGAACCCCAGCAACGGGTTGGCCCCCCCGTTTTGCAGTGCGTCTGCGCCAAGCCCAAGGCTTGAGATCAGGTTCAACGGCTGATTGGCGGGTCCCCCCGTGATGGTGACGAACCACATCGTCACGCCGATGAACACCAGGCCGGCGACAAAACCGCCGATGGCTCCTCGTAGCAGACGTTTCCCTAGGCTCTCGGGCGTCGTCATGGTTCCTCCAACGGTTTTGTGCGGCAAAGCGGCTACCTATGCCCCTTTCATCCCATTCGTGGCGGACCCCGCTTCGGATGGGACCCGGGGTCAGACCGTGACCGGCATGAACGACGGTCGATCACCCTCGAAGGCGGCGATCTCGTCCTCACGGCCCAGCGTCAGCCCGATCTGGTCCAGGCCGTTGGTCAGCATGTGCTTGGTGTGTGCATCGAAGTCGAAGTGCTGGTCGATGGGGCCCGCGACCAGCGTCTGGGCTGGCAGGTCGATCTCACATTCGGTCTGTGGCTGGGACTCTGCCAACTCCATCAATGCCTGGACGATCTTCTCGTCCAGGGTGACGCACAGCAGACCGATCTTGGCACAGTTGCTCCGAAAGATGTCGGCAAAGGAGGGTGCGACGACGGCGTCAAACCCGTGTTGCTGTAGCCCCCAGGGGGCGTGTTCGCGGCTGGAACCCGATCCGAAGTTGGCGCCGGCGACCAGGATGGTCGCCCCGGTGTGGGCCGGGTCGTTCAGCACAAAGTCCGGGTCCTGACGCCAGTCGAAGAACAAGAACTCACCGAACCCGGTGCGTTCGATCCGCTTCAGGAACTGTTTCGGCATGATCTGGTCGGTGTCGACGTCGGCACGGTCCAGCGGCATCATCGTGCCGCACACGTTGGTCACGGGGTTCATCGCGTTGATCCTTCCGCTTCAGGCTGCCACGTCCGCACGTCCACGAAATGCCCGGCGATCGCGGCGGCTGCCGCCATCTGCGGGCTGACCAGGTGCGTCCGACCACCCTTGCCCTGACGGCCTTCGAAGTTTCGGTTGGAGGTCGACGCCGCCCGCTCCCCCGGCTGCAGGATGTCGGGGTTCATGCCCAGACACATGGAACATCCAGGCTCTCGCCACTCAAAGCCGGCGTCGCGAAAGACGGTGTCCAGCCCTTCGGACTCGGCCTGCATCTTGACCGGGTAGGACCCCGGAACGACCATCGCCGCAATCCCCTCGGCGACGTTATGGCCGTCAACCACCGCGGCCGCCGCCCGCAGATCACTGATCCGGCCGTTGGTGCATGACCCGATGAAGATGCGGTCGGGCCGCACATCGGTCATCGCCTCGCCCCCCTCCAAGCCCATGTAGTCAAGCGCACGGCGGGTCTGGGCGGCATCGTCGGTTTCCTCCGGGCGCGGGACCCGGCCTGTGACCGGGATGCTCATGTCCGGCGTGGTGCCCCAGGTCACCGTTGGGATCAGCGTCGTCGCGTCAAATGACACGACGGTGTCGAACTGGGCGTCAGGATCGGTGGCCAGCTGACGCCAGGCGTCAAGTGCTGCATCCCAGTCCGCGCCTTGGGGCGCGTGCGGTCGACCTTTGAGGTAGGCAAACGTCGTCTCGTCCGGCGCGATCAATCCGGCACGAGCCCCCGCCTCGATGGACATGTTGCAGATCGTCATCCGCTCTTCCATGGACAGGTGCTCAATCGCCCTGCCCCGATATTCGATGACGTGGCCGATACCGCCGTCGACGCCGATCTGGGCGATCACCGCCAGGATGAGGTCCTTGGCCGTGGTACCGGGCGGCAGGTCGCCCTGGACCTCGATCGCCATCATCTTCGGTCGTGCCTGGGTCAGGGTCTGGGTGGCCAGGACATGCTCGATCTCTGACGTGCCGATGCCGAACGCCAACGCGCCGAACGCGCCGTGCGTCGCGGTGTGACTGTCGCCACAGACGATGGTGGTCCCCGGTTGGGTCACCCCCATCTCGGGACCGATCATGTGCACGATGCCCTGCTGGGGCGAGCGCATGTCGAACAGGCGGATACCGAACTGCCGACAGTTGTCGGCAAGCGTGGCCATC
>JBBSNE010000387.1:0-2932 GCA_038232815.1 Euzebyales bacterium
CAACATCGGGGTGTTGGCGGCACGCAGCAGCACCCGCCCGCCGGGGACCAGCCCCATGTCGTCGACCAGGACGTTGGCGATGCGGTTGACCTGGGCGGCGGTCTGGGCGTAGGTCCATTCGGTGTCGTCGCTGCGGATGCACGGCCGCTCACCCAAACCGCGTTCCAACGCCCCGCCCAAAAGTTGGTCGGCGACGTTCAACCGCTCGGGATAGTCCAAGGCGTCCAGATTGATGAATTCCGGCCACTGGTCCCTTGGCGGCAGTCGCTCCTCCACGAAGGTGTCACGGGCGGTCATGACCCCCCCGATTCGTCTGGGATGACGGCGGTTACCTCGATTTCCACCACTGCCTGTTCCTCCATCAATGCCTGGACCTGGACTGCGGTCATGACGGGATAATGTTTGCCCATGACGTCCCGGTAGACCGCCCCGATATCGGCGGCTTGGTTCAGATAATCATCCCGCGAGGTCAGATACCAGGTCATGCGCGTCACATGATCGGGCTTGGCGCCGGCCTGGTCCAACACCGCCACGACATTGCGCAGCGCCTGTTCGGTCTGAGCCACCAGGTCAGCGCCGGGAAATTGCTGTTGGTCGTCCCATCCGATCATACCGGCCACAAAGATCATCTGCCCGCTGGCCTGGATGCCATTGCTGTACCCCCGGGGACGGGGCCACCCCGGGGGTTGGAGGACATTCATGTCAACGCCTCCGCCAACAGGTTTGCTTGGCGTGCGTCGGCCACGGTGGGGAACAGCAGCAGGTGGTCACAGCCGGCGGCATCATAGGCCTGGACGTACTCGCGAATGGCGGGCGCGGAGGTCAACAGACCGTCGGCGATCCGCGGTGCGAACGCGCCGGTGAAGGCGTAGTAGTCCAACATGTACTGCCGGCCCTGCTCGTGTTCACCATTCAGGGCGTAGTAGGCCATGCTGTACACCTGTGGCCTCCCGGGGCGTCCTGCGTCCTGCCAGGCCGCCTGCATCTGCTGTTCGTCTCGGGCGAAATGGCGCGGCGGGCTTCCGCCGTGGATCCAGCCGTCGGCATACCGGGCGGCTCGGGCGAAGGACGACCCGCTGCCACCGCCAACCAGCATTCTTGGGGGGTCTGCGGTCACGGGGCCCATGTCGTCAGCGGCGAACAGTTCACGCATGCGTTCCAGCTGCTCGGACAGCCGGTCACCTCGTCTGGCGGTGCCGAACTCTGAGATGTCGTAGTCGTCACTGCGCGCCCCGATCGCAAGCCCCAGCGTCAGGCGACCCTCCGACACCGCCTGTACCGAACGGGCCTGTTTGGCCATCGTGGTGACCTCACGCAAAGGGGCGATGACGATGCTGGTGACCAACTCCACCCGCTGGGTGACTGCAGCGGCGACAGCTAGGGACACCAACGGATCCACGGTGTCGTACTTGATCCGGTCGACCACCCCGACGCTTGCGAAGGGCCCCTCGTCGGCGATGCAAGCCCATTGCGCGATCTGGGAGGGGTCCGTGCCCGGCACCCCGTTGGGTAGTCCGATGCCGACGTCCATGGGGGTGCTCACTTCGTCAGGGCGGGGTCGGGGTCACGGTCGGATTCGGGATGCGCCGCGGCAGTCCCAGCCGCGGCGGTGTCACCGGCGGCGGCGTCAACAGGGTCGGGGTTACCAGAGGCGGCGTCACCAGGGGCAGCGCCGCTGGCCGGCGCCTCACTAGACGCGTCAGTCCCGTCCCATTCGGAGGTGTCAGGCACCATCCCAACCGGGTCTTCGAAGAACCACGACGGTGGTCGGCCCAGGGGCAGGCCCAGAACGCACAGGTCCGCCCGGCCGGCCAGGACCAGATGGTTGACGTCATCGACGGTCGGGAGGTGTCCGCTGACCACGGTCGGCACGCCGGCACGGTTGCGCAACAGGTCGCTGTGCTCGGCATTGAAGCGCGGCTCGAAGATGGGGGCGGAGCGCAGCGTCGTTTGGCCTGACAGCGCATGGACCGCGTCGGCCCCGTGGGCGTGCAACTCCTGCGCGATGACCACGGCGTCGTCGGGCGCAAGCCCCCCGGCCTGCAGGTCGCTGACCGAAATCGCCACCACCAGCGGCTTGCCGTCGGGCCACGCCGTCCGTACCGCGTCCACCACCTGCAAGGGGAACCGCAGTCGGTCCTGTACCGACCCGCCGTAGGAATCCTCACGTCGGTTGGTCAGCGGCGACAAGAACGACCCCAGCAGGTAGCCGTGGCCGAACTGCAACTCCAGCGCATCGAACCCTGCCGTCGCGGCTGCGGTGGCCGCGTCGGTGAACTGCTGGATGACCGCAGCCATGTCGTCGTCGTCCATCGCCTGTGGAACCTGCGCCACGCCGCTGTAGGCGATCGGGCTGGCGGCAAGCAACGGCCATGCGGCATCGACTGGGAGCGGCACGTCCACCCCATGGCGGCGAGGTTGGGTCGAGCCGCGCGGCCCGGCGTGGACCAGTCGGGCAGCCACCATCACCGACGACCCCCTCGCACGGACGTCGTTTAGCAATTCGCGCCAAGGTGCGACCTGCCCCCCTCCGACACACAGCAGATCCTCCGGGGTCACCCGCCCTAAGGGCGCCACCGCCAACGAATCGACCAACACCATCGCCACACCCGACCCAGCCGCTTGGCGTAATTCCTCGCCCAACCCAGCTGGCGGCGCACCGGTCGGCGCCCCCTCCTCATCCCGGATCTGATGGATCATCCGGTTGTCAAGCTGATGGTCCCCCAGGCGAAACGACGTAAACGCCGGTCCGGTGGTCAGTTGCAACATGTCCGGATGACGAGGGCCGTCTGTCCAGGCGTCATACCACCGGTCCAACGCCTCGACCAGCGGTCGTGCCCGGCGACGTAGGTTGTCATAATCCACCCGCTTGCTGCGGGTCAGCAGGCTGTAGGTGAACTGAGGGGCGGGGAATCCCCAGTACCGGTGGTAG
>JBBSNE010000388.1:0-2927 GCA_038232815.1 Euzebyales bacterium
AAATAACCTTCAAAGTAGGCCGCTGACCAGCCATTTTGCGCTGGTGTCCGTGGCGAATATGTGTTACAATCCTTGCTCGCACCCACCACGGACAGCCGGTTGATCGGCTTACCAGGATCGGTGCTCGTACGCCCTCAAAAAAGCTATTGGACAGGGGAAGCTGCATATGACCTATTCCGTCGGCGATACCGTTGTGTATCCGCACCATGGAGCGGCCGTGATCGAGCGGGAGGAGACGCGAAAGCTGCTGGGGGAGGAACGGTCGTATCTGGTCCTTCGCCTGACCTACGGGGATTTGACCATCAAGGTTCCTGCTGATCAGACCGATGAGGTCGGACTGCGAAACGTCTGTGACGACAAAGAGATCGCACAGGTCATCTCGGTGCTGAAGACACGCGGGGCCAAGGTTCCCACCAACTGGTCGCGGCGGTTCAAGGCCAACAACGAGAAGCTTAAGGGTGGCGACATCCTCAAGGTGTCCGAGGTCGTCCGCGACCTGTCCTTGCGCGAGATGGACAAAGGGTTGTCCGCAGGCGAGAAGCGGATGCTGTCCAAGGCACGCCAGGTGCTGGTTTCTGAGCTGGCGGCGGCGCTCGACAAAGAGGACGACGACGCTGAGGCCTACCTCGATGAGGTCCTGCACGACTGACCCGGTTACCCGGCCACGGCCGGGTGGCTAGAGGATGCGCATCGGTCACGGGATCGACGTGCACGCTTTTCTTCCAGACGATGCCGGGACGCTGCGTCTGGGCGGTGTGACGATCCCCGGGGGCCCGGGCCTGCAGGGCCACAGCGATGCTGACGTGGTCTTGCATGCCTTGACCGACGCGCTGTTGGGGGCGGTGTCCGCCGGTGATCTGGGTTCCCTGGTCGGGGTCGATCGGCCGCAGACCGAGGATGCCGATTCTTCGATGTTCGTGGTGCGCGCCTTGGACCACGTCACCACGGGGCGATGGGGGATCGCCAACGTCGACCTGACCGTCCTGGCACAACGTCCTCGCCTGTCAGATCACCGCCAAGCCATGCGACACCGGATCGCCGACCTGTTGGGTGTGGGGACAGACCAGGTTTCGGTCAAGGCGACCACGACTGATCATCTGGGCTTCGTGGGTCGTGGGGAGGGCATCACCTGTTTCGCCACGGTCCTGTTGACGTCTGTGGCCAGCACGTAGCCTCGGTGATCAGATGCGGCTGTACAACACCCTGACCAAGCAGATGGACGACGTCTTGACCGACGACGTCCGCGCCGGCAAGCGACCGTTCGGCATGTATGTCTGCGGACCGACCGTGCAAGACGTCCCGCACTTCGGTCATGCCAGGGCGGCATTGATCCCCGACGTCATGCGCAGGCTGCTCGAACACCAGGGCATCACGGTCCTGCACGTGCGCAACATCACTGACGTGGATGACAAGATCATCGCCAAGGCCGCCAAGCAGGGCCGGGATCCGGCCGCGGTCAGCGAAGAGTATGCCAAGGTGTATGAGCGCCAGATGCAACGCCTTGGCATCCTCGAGCCCCATATCGCGCCGCGCGCGACCGGTCACATCATCGAGATGATCACGTTGATCCAGACGCTGCTCGAGCGCGACGTGGCCTACGTGGTCGACGGGGGACCAGACGCCCTGCCGGGCAGCGACGATGTGCTGTTCCGGGTGGCGGGCTTCACCGACTATGGGAAGCTGAGTGGCCGCAAGCCTGAGGACATGATGGCCGGGGCCCGGGTGGAACCGGATCCGCGCAAGGAGAACCCGGCGGACTTCGTGCTGTGGAAGGCGGCCAAGCCGGGCGAGCCCAGCTGGGCCTCTCCCTGGGGTCCTGGACGCCCGGGCTGGCACATCGAATGCTCGGCCATGGCCCTGAAGTACCTCGGATCGGGGCTTGACCTGCACACCGGTGGCAGCGACCTGATCTTTCCGCATCACGAGAACGAGATCGCCCAGTCCGAGGCCGCGACCGACCAGCGGTTCGCCCGCATGTGGTTGCACAACGGGATGCTCAACATCGACGACGAGAAGATGTCGAAGTCCCTGGGCAACTACATCACCCTCACCGAAGCTCTGGACACCTATGGCGGGGCCGTCGTGCGCCTGTACTACCTGCAGTTGCACTACCGTTCGATCGCACAGTTCAGCGCAGAACGGTTGACAGAGGTGCAGACGGCGTGGAAGCGATTGACGACCTTTGTGGTGGCGGCGCCCCAGGATGGAACCGTGGACGAGGCAGTCATCGCCAAGGCGGTCGATGCCTTGGGGGACGATCTGAACACCCCAGAGGTCACCGCCTTGTTGTTCGGTCAGGTCAAGGCCGGCCACGCGGCTGCGGCCAAAGACGACACGGCTGCAGCCGCCGGGGCGCGTGCCACCGCCGTTGAGTTGGCGGGGATACTGGGACTCGACCCGGCCGAGGAGCAACAGGACGGCGGCGACGTGACCCCTCTGGTCGACACGCTGCTGGCCCTACGGGATCAGGCCCGCCAACGCCAGGACTTCGCATCCTCCGACCGGATCCGGGACGCGTTGACTGCTGCTGGCATCGTGGTCGAGGACTCTCGAGACGGTGTGCGCTGGCACAGGGCGTGAACCGATCACGACGTCGGTTGGGAACAGACCGCAACGCGAATGCGGAGCCGTACGTCATCCCCGGGCGTCAACCTGTCCGTGAGGCGTTACGAGCGGGCCGCAGCCTGCGCTTCGTCGTGGTGGACCGTCGCGGCGGACCGGCCTTGGAACAGCTCGCAGAACAAGCCCGCGGCCAGGGGGTGGACGTACGGCAGGCGACGCGCGAGGAGATGGACGCCATGACCGGCGACGTCCGGCACCAGGGGGTCGTGGCAGTCAGCGACACGTTTCTCTTCACTCCCCTGGCTGACGTGTTGTCGGCTGAGCTTGTCGTGGTGTTGGACGGCATCACCGACCCGCGCAACGTG
>JBBSNE010000389.1:0-2915 GCA_038232815.1 Euzebyales bacterium
CTAGAAACTCGACCCGATAACCCTGTTCAATCACCCGTGGTCTGTCGGTGCTTGAGGTCGGCCTGAACCTGGCTGAGGGAGGAACCAGGTAGCCCCGCTGCGAGCTGCGTCAATGATTCAGTGACCGCGGCCACCGACTTTTGATCTGCCAACACTTCCAGCGTGAGCTCAAGCCCTTCCAGGTCGTCCACGGACAGCAACACGGCTTCAGCCCGCCCGTTGCGGGTGAGTGTGAATCGCTCATGGCTGGAATGCGCCAGTCGGGCCAGCTCGTTCAGCCGGGCCTTGGCCTCACTCACCGGCAGGGTCGTCATGGTCCGAATAGTAGGCCAAAGGCAACTATAGGGCAACGGCCTGCGCGGACGACGGTGCAGTTGTGTCGACCGGTGCATCTCTTCGACCCATTACGACGTTCGTAACGGTTTCAAGACGAAGTAGCTGTTTGGTAACGGGCACATCCCGCCGCAGCAGGCAGACAAGCGCCGCCGGCGACAACAGGCACAGGAGGCCGTTTTGTGATGACCGATATCAGAACCTCAGCCAGTCGATGGGCCACGACAGTGGCCGTCCTCGCGTTGCTCGGCGCGTTGATGGTGGTCGCCCCCGTTTCCGCACAGGCGACCGGCAGCACCGTGTTCATCTTGAACGACAACGTCTGGATCATGGCTGGTGCCGATCCGTCGACAGCTCGCGCCGTGACGACCGACGGGAATGCAGATAATCCCTACAGCTACCCGACCCAGGACGACGCAGGCCGGATCATGGCCGTGCGCGGGCCGGACTTCAGCGAGCAGCAGCTGGTCTTGATGGACCAGGGGGGAAACCCGCTGCAGGCCCCGTTCCGGCCAGCCGGCTATGAGGGCATCGACGGCATCGTCGAGCTTGACATCGTGCCGTCGGGGGAAGCGGTGGCAATGACACTGGTGTCGGTTTTCGGCTGCAGTGGCGACGCATGCAGCGGCGGTGACATACAAGCGGTCGATGGCAGTGGGTCGTTGAAACCCGCAGACGGCCTGTTGGAAGACGACCCCTCCTGGTACAGCTCAAACGAGGTCGTTGCGGGCATCGGCCGCTTCACCACGTATCAGGTTGGCGACCAATCCGAAGAGCCGTGGTACGACGCGTGTGATCTCAACTTGCTCGAGGGCTGCCGACCAGGAGGGGATCCCGAGATCACCAAGGCCAACGACGCCTTCATCACCGCCAAAGGCGGCGGAGCTGGTGACATCACGACGCTGTACACCTACACCCTGCCTGGTCCGCCGCCGGCTCAGCCAACCTTGCAGTGTGAGATCACTGGCCCACAAGGAAGCTTCGACGACCCGTCCTGGTCGCCCGACGGCAGCCAGATCGTCGTGGAGTTCGGCGAAGCGGCATTCGGTGAGCAGCCTGCCATCACGCCGGGAATCTACGGCTTGTCGGGGTTCGACAGTGGGGCATGCGACCAGATCGCCTCCAGCATGACGTTGCTGGTGGAAAACGGGTTGCACCCTGATTGGAGTGCCGCACCCCTGGGGGCACCACCTCCGCCGCCCCCGCCGAGCGACCCCGATCCGACCGAGCCGCCCGGTGACCCGGATCCGACCGAACCACCGCCACCGCCGCCGTCCGAGCCTGGCCGCCAGCTGGTCGACGGTGAGCGCATCGACGGTGGTGGCCAGGCCGATCCCATCGGCCAGGCGATCTTCACCAGCCAGTTGTTGTTCGCTGATGGCAGTGTCGACCGGGTGGTGTTGGCGACTGCCGACCAGTTCCCCGACACCCTGGCCGGTTCGGCACTGGCCGGCGACGACGGACCGGTGCTGTTCACCTCCGGCCTGGGACAACTCGACGACCGCACCGAGGCCGAGATCGCCCGGGTGACCGGCGGCAACGGCGTGGTGTTGACCCTGGGCGGCACCCAGGCCGTGTCGGAGGAGGCGGCGGCCGAAGCGCGTGCCGCCGCCGGCGACCAGCCGTGCAGCGCGCCGTTGCCCTCCACCTGCCGGTTCGCTGGTGCGGCGCGGGAGGAGACCGCGGCGTTGATCAGCGAGGCGGTGTTGGCCGAGAACCCCGGCACCACCGCGCTGGTGGCCCGGCGTGACGTGTTCGCCGACGCCATCACCGGCGGGGCCTATGCCGCCCGGGCCGGAGTGCCGATCCTGTTGACCCACTCGACGTTCGTCCACGACGCCGCCGATCAGTTCCTGACCGAGCACGGCATCACCGAGGCGATCGTCTTGGGTGGGACCGCTGCGATCGACCAGCCCACCTATGACGCGCTGCCGACGGCGGCCAAACGACGTGTGGCCGGGCCGGAGCGGACCGCGACCAGCGTGGCGATCATCGAGGAGTTGTGGCAGGCCGACGGCTTCGGTGCGGGCGGCGGCGTGGTGATGGTCAACGTCCGTGACGACAACGGCTGGCAGACCGCGTTGTCGTCTGCGGTGGCCGCCGCCTTCCACGACGCCCCCCAGATCGGTGTCGAATCACCCCCGGCCGGACTCAGCCCCGCGGTTCAGGATTACCTGAGCGGCAGCGGACTGGGGGTGGCCGCCGTCGGCGATGCCGACCTGGTCAGCGATCAACAGATCCAAGAGGCCGATCAGATCAGCGGCTAGGACCCGCCTCCTGGGCCGCCGACCCCCACCTTCACCGGGTGGGGGTCGGTGAGGTGTGACGGGGTGGCAGAACGTGATCAGTCGTGCAGCGCAGCATCGGAGGGTTAGTAGCGTGGACGCCGTCCATGTTCGGGTCGGTATCCGCGGGCCCGCCGTCATTCTGTCGTCGGAGTTCCGGCTGGGGGTGCGCCGGGTCACCCTGGTGATCGTCGGCGGGTTCGGCGCGGTGCTGATCGCCATGGCCGGGGTGGCGGGCTTTGTCACGCTGATGTTCGGCTTCGTCGGTATCCGGATGCTGGGACAGGGGGCATTGAC
>JBBSNE010000390.1:0-2902 GCA_038232815.1 Euzebyales bacterium
CCCGCCGAAACTGTTGAAGGGCTCCGACCCCGGGGAACCCCCAAACGCGGGACGGTCCACGGGCTCACCCAGTTGGACCAACTGATCCGTGACCTCGATGACCAGTTGGTCCCATAGCTCGTCCGGCTGGTTCTCCTCCTCTGGGTCGGTCCAGAAGTTTGTGTAGGAGTAGCGGGCGGACAGGGGCGCCCCGGGATGGGTGATCTCGGCCACCGTGCCCAACTGTTGCCACGGGCCTCGGGCTGAGCCTCCCTCGAACAACACCGTTTGGGGCGGCCCCTCGCTGACTGTCGCCGTCGGCGTGGGGGTGGCCGTCGGTGTCGGCGTGACCGTGGGGGTTGGGGTCGCCGACGGAGTGAGCGTCGGTGTTGGTTCAGGTGTCGGCGTGGGAGTGACCACGGCGGGCGGAGGTGGGGCAACCGGCGTCGGCGCAGTCGAGACCTCAGCCACGACCGCCGCATCGGGCTCGGCCAGGTACCGCTGGGCCAGCATGACCACGCCGACCAACCCGATGACGCCCAAGACGACCTTGAGGGCCACTTCGCGGCGGTCCATCACCGTTGCCTCGCGGGATCCTGTCCGAGCACCCAGTCACCGTAGCGAGGATTCTTTGACTAGTCGATTGGCTATCCACAGGCTGGCGGCAGGCTACAGGCCCAGGGCGGTGGCGATGTCGTTTTGGACCGCCTCGCTGACGGCCGCGGTCCCTCCGAACGTGATTGCGGTGTCGATGGTGCCCGCATTGTCGACCAGCCAGGTGCGGACCGGCTCGGGCAGCGCGTCTGTTGAAACCAACACGACGGGGCCCGGGCCGATCTCGGGCCGCCCAACGACCGCACCGCCGCTGAGCCCGTCGGGGAAGTCATCTGCCCTGGCCACACCGATGACGGTGGGGGAAGAAAAGAACCGGTCAGCCACTGCCAGGGCGGTCAGGAAGCGGTTGGCGCCGCTGACCTGCTCGGCAGCGGGATAGGCAAGGCCGGCGGACGCCCCGATCGCGATCAGCTCGGGCGATGTGGTACGGCCGTCCAGGTAGGCCGCTGTCTCGGGCGGCACATCGGCACCACTGGTCAACAGCACCGCCGCCTGCACGCTGGTTCCATCCCCGACTGCCGAGGCCGCCGCCCCCGCCACGATCGAATCGGCAAAGTCCCCACCGTTGGCGATCAGCAGCGTGTCGGGGTCCCCCAGACCCTGCTCGGCAATGATGGTGGCGGTCTGGAACCGGTTGACACCACCGAAACGAACGGTCTCATAGCCGAGTGTCTGCAGCTGTCCCTCCACCGTGTCCGACAACGCCACGGTGCCGCCCAGCAGGTAGACGATGCCGCCCAGGGGCAGGATCCGCTGGATCTCGCCCTGGGTTTCGGGGTCCAGGGTGTCGGGGTTGCTCAGCAACAACGGGGCGCCCTGGGCGATGGCCAGCGGAGTGCCCGCCTGCGCGTCAGGGAAGGCATCGGCGCGGGTCAGGACCACCGCGGGGGCCTGTCCATCACCGCAGATGGCTTGGGACGCGATGATGGCTGTCTGGATTCGGTTCAGCCCCTCGATCCGGTTCATGCCGGTGGTGATGGGCGGATCTGTCGCAGCGGCGGCTGAGGCCGTGCAACCATCACCTGTCCCGGGACCGGGGTCAGGATCAGGGTCGGGGTCGGGGTCGGGACCTGGGTCGGGGTCCGGATCTGGTTCGGGGTCTGGGTCCCCCACGATCTGTTCATACGCGCCTCGGTCACACCCCTCACCCTGTGGCCGGGCGACCAGCCGTTGGTCAGACGCGGCGGTGCCAGAGCCGCACACCGACGGGTCGGCGCTGTCCAACGCCGGACTTCCCTCCAACAGGCGGTGGGTTTGGGAGACCACATCCTGGGTTGAGGTGGCGCCGTCCAGGCTGTCTCCGGCGATGCCGTACCGCGGGCCCTCGTTGTCCTCCAACGGGCCGATCAGCGGGTCGGTGTTGGCCAGGTCGCTGATCTCGGTCAACGCGCAATCGTCGTCGTCGACAATGTTGTGGCCCAGACTTGAAACCTCTCCGGCACAGGTGGCGGGGGCATCGTGGTCACTGACGATGGTCGAAAACAGTCTGACGTTGCCGACGATTGCCGCGGTCGGTCCGCCCAAGAACGCTGGTTCGCCCCGGCCTTGGCTCTGGGAGAACTCCGCCGAGACCAGGCTGTCGGTCAGGGTGGAGTACTCGATCGTGGTCTCACCCCCATTGCGGCTCTCCACGACTGAGGTCGCCACCCCTGTCGAGTCTGAGATGGTTGAATGCCGGATACGAACGGTGCCGCCGAGCACATGAACGGCACCGGAGAACCCCGTCTCTGTTGCCCTTATGAGGGTGCGGTCGATGGTTGTGGACTCACCGGCCAGATAGATCGCGCCACCGTTTCCCGCGGCGCGGCTGCCCGTGATGATCGTGTCGGTGATGTCGACCTGCTGTACCCCCGGAATGACCGGGTCGCCCAAGCCGACAAAGGTCGGCCCGGCAGCATAGATCGAGCCGCCGAATCCCGTTCCGGTCTCCTCTTCCCCAACAATCGCAAAGCCGCCGTTGCTGGCAAACAAGGTCTGTGCCACTTCCAGTTGACCTTGTTCCACGAACACCGCGCCGCCTTCTGTGCGGTCCATGCCGCCGGGCGGGGGGTCGATGGAGTTCTGCTCCAAGTGCGAGCCTGTGATCGACAGTTCGGCCGTTGCCCCGCCACCGGTGGCCATGACCGCTCCGCCCTGATTGCCGGTCGTGCCGTTGGCCCCGATCAGAGAGTTGGTGATCGTCACGTTGGTGTAGTCGTCGACGCTGATGGCACCGCCGCCCCCTCCTGATCGGTTTTGGATCAGGGTGCCGTCGAAGATCTCCAGGGTCGTGCCCGTCATGGCGATGGCGCCACCCCGGCCCTCGGCC
>JBBSNE010000391.1:0-2898 GCA_038232815.1 Euzebyales bacterium
GTTGTCCACAGCGTAAATGGCAACAATTCAAACTACATCGCTGACCTGCCATGATGCTGGGTGGAGACACGCCTTGACATGTGGACAACCTGGGGATAACTGGTGTCGTCACGGCGCTGACCTGCGCCTTCAGACGATGACACTACATTTCTACTTGTGGATTAAATCAGTTTTCATGGCCTGATTCAGCGGCGATTAGCCGGACCTCTCAAAGGTCCTCTAGACCGCCCAGGTCATCGGGGATTTCGATGTCCGCGGGCGGCAGGTCAACGTCGGATGTCACGCCCGTCGTTGCCTCCTCGGCCGCCAACCTGATCAGCCAGCGGCTGGGCTCGGCGATTTCATAAGGTGTTGGCAGGTGCGCCACGTCGCGCCACACCACGTCCATGCCTTGCGCCCCTCGGGCCGCCAGGACCGCCTGACAAAACGCCTGGCCGGCGCGAACGTCGGAGGGTCGCAGATCAAGTCCGATCAACTGCGCCAGGAACTGTTCGCCCTTGCCCTGTTCACCGCGACGGCGAAGGGTGGTCTCCTCGATCTTTGAAAGGTTGGGCAAGCGCCCCTCGCCCGCACGTCTGACCATCACGTCGGCATAACCGGCAACCAGGGACACGACGGCCTGCAACTGGGTCAGGATCTGTCGTTGCGCCTCGGTCGGCTCGAAGATGCCGCCGGCCTGTTCTGCCATCTGCTGCATGGCTTCTGGGTCATTCAGCATCTCTGGACCCATGCCTCCCAGTCCCCCCAACTGATCGGTCAACGCCGACGCATCGAATTCGGCGGCGCTGGCAAATCTGCCGATTTCAGACGTCACATGCTCTAGCAGCCAGTCGACGCCCGCGAACACCCGCCGATGCAGACATTCACGAAGAGCCAGCCAAAAGCGCATCTCGTCGCTGGAGATGCCGTGATCTTTCGCCAATGCCCCGGCCTGATCACCGACGGTGGCCACGACATCGGGGGGCAGCGTGGGCACGCCTAGGTCATATGCGCCCAGCAGCTGACCGGAAAGATGCCCAGCCACCGTGCCGACCTGCATACCAGTCAACATGGCCGTGACCGGGGTCATTGCGCCCTGCAGTCCGCCAATGCCGTCCAACCCACCTGGCAGTTGATCGGCCATCCCTTTGCCGAGCGCCTGTTGCATGCCGGTCGCAATCGGCTCGACATAGCGGGCGATGCCGCCGGGCGACGCAGCGCGCTCCACCCATTCCTGGGCTGTCAGAGCCAGTGACGGCCCAGCCACCGCCGGCAAGGTGGTGTGGGGATCAAGCCAGGACTCAACCGCCATGACCGCATCCGCCCAGGCCGTCTGGTCGGCATCCACGCCGATGGCCAAGGGTGCCTCCCCTGCGATGCCTTGCGCGGTCTGGCGGGCCAGGTCCCAGTTCACCGGACCGCCCTGCCAGGACATGATCTTGTTCAGTTCCTTGAACAACGGGATCTTTGAGAGATCCTCGGGATCAAAACCAAAGCCAAAACCGGAGTCGTCGCCTGCCATGGACCCATGGTAGTGATGTCTGATGACATTCCACACCGCCATCTCTGCCGAACCCCTGTCCATCGATGCCGCTCAGGCGTTCGTGGCCCACCCGTCCGCCGGAGCGAGCGTCATCTTCACCGGTGTGGTCCGCGATCATGCGTTGGATGACGACGAACAAGGGGAGGGGACGGGGCGGCGTCGAGCGGTGAGCGGCCTTGACTACGAGGCCTACACCGACATGGCCGAACGGGTGCTGGCGGAGTTGGCCGCCGACGTCGAGCAACGCTGGCCCGAGTTGTGTGCCGGTTGGGCGGTCCACCGTGTCGGTCGCTTGTCGGTGGGGGACATCGCGGTCGTGGTGGCCGTCAGCAGTCCCCACCGTGACACCGCGTTTGACGCCGGTCGCTATCTGATCGACACAGTGAAAGAGACGGTGCCCATCTGGAAGAAAGAACATTGGGCTGAGGGGGGCCACCACTGGCCCGGAACGGATTAGCCGGCCTGCAAAGACCGGACGTGGACCTGCGAGTACCGTCGTTGACGTGGGTGCAGATTTCGCCATCGATCTTGGCACGGCAACGACGTCGGTGTGGTCGCGTCGCCGTGGCATTGTTCTGCGTGAGCCGACGATCGTGGCCGTGGACCTTCGCAGCGGCAACGTGATCGCAGGTGGGTCTGCGGCCTATCAGACGGTCGCATCCTCCAAACGCCCGGCCCAGTTGCAGCGTCCGTTGAATGGTGGGGCCGTGACGGACTTCGCCATGACCACGTCAATGCTGCGGTTGCTGTTCGAACGGCTGGGTGTCGGCCGATTCAGCCGCACGCGAATCCTGCTCACCGTTCCGGCCGGGGTGACACAGGTCGAACGGACGGCGCTGCGGGATGCAGCCGACCAGGCCGGCGCCGGCAAGGTGTATTTGATCGAGGAACCCATGGCCGCAGCGATCGGTGCCGGGCTGCCGGTGCAGGATCCGGTCGGGTCGATGGTTGTCGACATCGGCGGCGGCAACACCGAGGTGGCGGTCATTTCCCTGGGTGGTGTGGTTGTCAGCCGGGCAGCGCGGATCGGGGGGTTCGATCTGGACCAGGCTGTCCAAGACTGGCTGCGGGACGATTTCGACATGGCCATCGGTGATCGCACTGCGGAAGACTTGAAGATCACCCTGGGCAGGGGCTTCCCCATGCTGCCAGCGGAAGCGGCTGACGTGCGCGGACGCGATCTGGTCAGCGGGTTGACCCGCATTGTTCAGATCGACTCCGAACAGTTGCGCGTGGCCCTTGATCGTCCCGCCGCAGCGATTGCCGGGGTCGTCATCGACACGCTGTCGGACTGTCCTCCGGAGCTGGCCCAAGACGTGCTGAGCCAGGGCATCCTGCTGGTCGGGGGTGGCGCGTTGTTGCGGGGACTGGATCAA
>JBBSNE010000392.1:0-2894 GCA_038232815.1 Euzebyales bacterium
AATTGTGCGGGCCGGTCACAGCCGGGAAAACGACAACCCTGGTCTCTTGCGGTGGCCGCCCGTCTGATCGCCAAAGAGATCGGGTCGGTGGCGTCGCCGACCGCGATTGGGATGTTGCCGTCGGTCAAGACTGGGATGTGGGTGGCGTCACAGGTCAGGGCGTGGATGCGGGCGTTTGATTGGCGTTTGCGTCCCCCGGCCAGGCGCCACAACAGCCGGGCGGTGGCGGCCGGGGTTCCGTCGGTGGACTGGGCCCGCCGGTCGGCGTTGATTAGGTCGTTTAGGTCGACGATGACTATGGCGGTGGGCTGGGCGCCCCGCCCCGAACCGCCACCGGCCGGGGTGTCAACGCCGTCGGTGGCTGCCGCACAGTTGAAAACGTCACCGTCCCCGGTGTGGGTGCCGCCGTTAGCATGCCCGTTCGCACGTCCGTCATCGGCTGGGTCTTGGTTGCCCTTGGCATCCATGCCACGGTCGTCCCGGTCCCTGTTACGGTCCGCGCCCTCGCTGCCAGGCTCGGCGTTGCTGTCGGCGTCACCGTTGTCCACACCGTCGTCGGCGTTGTTGTGCCTGGTGCGGCCGGCGAGCCATTCGGCACAGACCCGGCCGAGTGCTTCAGCCAGTTGGGCGGCCCGGCGGGTAGGAGCCAACCAGGACCGTGGGATCGGTTTGCCGTCCGCATCGACGGGTTGATGATCATCGGCGACGGGGGCGTCGGCGGCGCCGTGGATGGCGTTGCTGACCAGCGCAGTCAGTTGGTCATCCAATTGGCCGTCGATGGTGGCGCCGCCAAACAGGTCAGGGATCAACCGCAGGCCAATGCCCTTTGCGTTGTTGGTGTCCCGACGTTCTTGGGCGGCATCATCCAGCCGGCCGGCCAGGTCACCGGCAACCTCAACAATCCGGTCGGGTTCGGCCGTCGCGTTGTCAGCGATCGCGCCGGACAGTTGGCCGTCAAGGGTGTGGCGGTCAGCCACGGATAGGCCTTTGGCGGCAGTGGTGATCCCCCGCACCTGTGACCAGGAAATCTCGCCTAGGTCAAAGGCCGCCCACACCGCAGGCATGGCCGTTAGGGTGTCGGTGGTACGGCGTAGGTAGCGGATGTCCCAGCCAGTTGCTCCTGCGGCCAGGCTGATCAGCCGTGCGGCAGGCAGTCCATCGACTGGCCCGGCGTCCGCGATCGCGCGCAACATCTGCGCCATCTCGGCATCGATGCGTCGCAACGAAGCTACCGCCCGGCCCACCGGACCCTCATTTGCCCCCGCCACAGTCCCCGCCGGGCCGCCCGCTGAGGACCCTCGTTGTGTGGTCGGCGCATTCACCTTCATCGAACAAGTGTACTATCCCCCTGTGACATCAATCGGGTTGTCCACAGGCAATTGGAAAATACCTTTGGGCGTGAACGGGGGCGATTCTGCATCGGCGTTACGCAGTGAAGACGATGGCGCTGGCTTCAGGAGCTTTTGCGCGCCACTAAATGTTCTCGGTGCTCTGTGGTCTCTATGCCACGCGCGGACCGGTACTCCCGGATCAGCCGGTTCACACCGGGTTCGTGCCGGACCGGGTCGAACGGCTCGGGAAACGGAATGGCTTTGAGGATGAACACGAGCGAGTCCAGGTCACCCAGCGCGTAACCGACTTCGTACTCGTCGGCCACTTCGACGGTCAGCCCGACTCGTTCCGCGGTGGCCGCCAGGGTCCCGATTCGCGGCGGTGGCCGATCAGCCATCTGCCACTGTTGCGCATTTGATCCCCAACTGAACGCGTCAAACACAGACTGCATGTTCCGCCCTCCGACCTGCTGAATGACGACCTTGCCAGCCGGTTTCAAGACCCGGGCGCACTCGTGCAGATCGACTTGGGCGTGACGGTTGGTAACCAGATCAAACGCTGCGGCCGCGAATGGAGGCCCAAATCCGTCCCCAGCCACCACCCACACCTGCGGCGGTAACCGCTGACGGGCGGCGTGAACCATTTTCGGCTGGTGATCGATCGCCACCGCTACACCTGCGAGCGCCGCAAGGTCGGCAAAGGCCTCACCACCACCGGTCCCCACATCCAACAGGTGTGTCATCGAAGAGGCCGCGTCCGCGACCACTTGGCCATATCTCCATGGCACTGGATCCCTGACGAATCGAACGTCGGAGAAATCCCAGCCGTGCAACTCCCCGACTCGAGTTGCGCTGGCAATCAGATCGTCGACCGTGGTGTTGCAGGGAACCCGGTGCGCAAGACTGGGTAGGCATGGCCCCTGAACCATCCGCGGAGCGTCGTCGGACAAGCTTCGGCACGGAGATTCCGGCGGAAGCCTACGACCAGCACAGGCCGTCGTATCCAGCAGACGCGGTGCACTACGCACTCGGTGCTCCCCGGACAAAACTCAAAGTCTTGGATCTTGGCGCAGGGACCGGAAAGCTCAGCCGTGTGATCGCTGAATCCGGTCACAACGTCCTGGCTGTCGACCCAAATGCCGCAATGCTGGCACAGCTCGACGGGGATCCCGTAAGCACCGTGGTCGGAACGGCCGAGGCGATCCCCGTCAACGACTCCAGCGTCGATGCTGTGGTCATGGGCCAGGCCTGGCACTGGGTCGATCCCGAGCAAGCTGTCCGCGAAATTGACCGCGTCCTGAAGCCGGGAGGGGTGTTGTCCCTGCTGTGGAACATCCGCGACGGTAACGAGCCGTGGGTTGTCGAACTGATGGACGCTGGAGTACGCACCCCGGGTGACCCCTCCAAAAGTCCATGGGTGGAGTGGCCGACCATGTCACCACCCTTCACGCGACGCGAACGACAGTGGTTCAGCAATGACTGGCCGATCCCAGCCACTGGCTTGGTCGCCTTGATGGCAACCTGGTCACACGTTCGCCTTGACCGGAGGCGCGATGAATGGAT
>JBBSNE010000393.1:0-2892 GCA_038232815.1 Euzebyales bacterium
GGCCTGGGGTTCGACCTGTCCGGTCACCGCAGCACGTAGACGGTCGGTCACCGCGGCGGTGGACGGCGTGGGGCGGCCGGCGCTGGCAGCCATCATCCTCGTCCCCTCAACCCCGCGAGGATCTGCGGTCCCACCCGGGTGATGTCGCCTGCCCCCATGGTCACGACCATGTCGCCTGGTCGGCTCAGATCAGCCACCGCCTGGGGCAGCTGCGCCAGGTCTGGGACATAACGGACCGTCGTACCGGCCGCCTGCGCCGCGTCGGCGACCATCTGGCCGGTGACCCCCGACACCGCTGCCTCGCCGGCGGTGTAGATGTCAGTGACCACCACCACGTCGGCGCCGGACAACGCCCGTCCCAACTCAGCCCCCATCGCCTGGGTCCGTGAGAACCGGTGCGGCTGGAACACGGCGATCACGCGACCGTCCGGGTTTGCCTGCCGGGCCGCAGCAAGCGTCGCAGCAAGCTCCGTGGGATGATGGCCGTAGTCGTCCACAACGGTCACGTCGGCCACGGTTCCCAGGCGTTGGAAGCGTCGTAGCGCCCCCGAGAAATCGGCCAGGCCGGCAGCGGCGGCGTCCACGTCACCACCCGCCCACCGGGTGGCCAGGATTGCGGCGGTGGCGTTCAACACGTTGTGCATGCCTGGTACGGCAAGGGTGACGGGACTGATCGTGTCACCCCCCTGGGTCATGCGAAACGACGATCCCCCTCCCGGTGTGGGCGTCACGTCGTGGATGACGACGTCGGCGGTTTCGGTCAGGCCGTAGGTCATTCGGGGGGATCGCACTACGGCGGCCAATCCGGCGCTGCCCGGGTCATCGGCACACAAGATGGCCAACCCGTCGGGCGTCCTGCGGTCCAAGAACGTCAAGAACGCCGTCCGGTACGCGGCGACATCGGCGTATTCGTCGTGATGGTCCATCTCCAGGTTGGTGATGACCGCCACATCGGGTGTCAGACGCAAGAACGACCGGAAGGCTTCGTCGGCCTCTGCGACAAAGACGTCGTCGCTCCCGTGATGGGCCCCCGTGGTGCCGGGCAGGGCACCCCCGATGGCAAAAGAGGGATCCAGACCGCAGGCTTGCAACGCGACGGTTGTCATTGCGGTCGTGGTGGTCTTTCCATGGGTGCCACTGATCAGCACACGGCGATGACCCTCCATGAGCAGTTCCAGCAGGTCCGCACGAAGGATGACCGGGAGGTTCAGATCACGAGCGCGAACAAGTTCGACGTTGTCCGCCGGTACCGCGTTTGACATGACAACCACGTCTGCGCCATCGACCTGTGGGGCGTCGTGTCCGACATGGATGCAAGCACCCATGTCACGCAAGTTGTCGGTGCCTGCCCCGCCACGTAGATCGCTGCCCGAGACCGCCACTCCCCTCTCCAACAATATCTGGGTCAGGGCACTCATTCCTGATCCCCCGACCCCGATCAGGTGGATCCGCTGAGTGGGCGACACGGTCACCGCGCCAGGGTCCAACTGACCGCTCATGATCGATTCGCCCCGGCATCGGCGACGTCCAGGATCAGTTGTGAGAGTTCTGTCGCCGCATGAGGTCGCCCGAACGCGGCAGAGGCGTCGCGCATCCGCCGGTAATACTCGTCGTCCTCCAACAACGGCTGCACATGGCGAACCAACTGCTCGGCGCTCATGTCCTCATCAGCGATTGCGATGGCGCCGCCCCTGTCGGCCACCGCACGGGCGTTGGCTGTCTGGTGATCCGCGGTGGCGAACGGGTAGGGCACCAGAAGTGCCGGAATGGCCAGTGCGGTCAACTCGGCTATCGAGGACGCACCGGCACGGCACACCACGACGTCGGCGGCGGCATAGGCCAAATCCATACGGTCGATGAATTCGGTACACACCACCTTCAGCCCAGCCGGATCAGCATCGCGGTCCAAGTCGACCCCGGCGGCCTGATATGCACGGCGGGTCTCGGCATAGGTCCGACGCCCCGCTGCATGCAGGATCTGCAGCGACCCCGGCATGTCCCAGGCACAGATGCTGGCGGTCAGCGCGTCGTTGATCGTTCGGGCGCCCTGGCTCCCGCCGAAAACCAGCAGCGTGCGCCGCCCCGGGTCCAACCCCAGGGCCGCATAGGCGCTGGGACGCACAGCCAGACGGGCGTCACGCACCCCTTGTCCCGCACCGCCGTTGTGATCGGCGATCAGATCGGGACGAACCGGGTTGCCCGTCACCACGGTCGGCGTGTTGCCAAAATCAGAACTCGTCTGATCAAACGTCACGGCAACGGCTTGTGCGACCCGTCCTGCCGCCTTGTTGGCGACACCAACGACGGCATTCTGCTCATGGATCACCAAGGGTGTGGCTGTCAGTTTGGCCGCCACGGCCAACGGCACCGACGTATAGCCCCCGAAACCGACTGCCGCGGTGACGCGCCGTTGGTCGATCACGGCCTTGACCTGCCGGACTGCCTGTCCGACGACCCAGGGCAGTTTCAACGTGTCGAGGTCCAACGTTCGGGACCACGCCATCGCCGGAACGGTGTGCAGTGTGTAGCCGGCCTGCGGCACCAACTCAGATTCCAGACGGTCTTTTGTGCCCACGAACTCGACCCGTAGGTCGGGGCGCATGCGGCGCAGGGCAGCGGCGGTGGCAAGGCCCGGGAAGACGTGGCCGCCCGTGCCCCCGGCGGCAACAAGGACGGTCTCAGTCATCATCGGACACCGGCCCCGGGGGAAGCAGGTCTGGCCGGCTCTGCCGGGCGATCGCCACCAGCACGCCGACGCCGGCCATGGTGATGACCAACGATGACCCGCCGAAGGACACCAACGGGAGGGTCACACCGGTCACGGGCAACACCCCGACGACCGATGAGATGTTGATGGCTGCCTGCAATGTCAGCCATACGGTGATGCCCCCC
>JBBSNE010000394.1:0-2886 GCA_038232815.1 Euzebyales bacterium
CCCCTTCGAACGACGCGCGCAGGTCGGCGTCATAGGCATTGGACTGGTCCAGGAACAGTGGCGGAACGATACCGGTCAGCGCGTTGTGGCCCGACAGGTTGATGTGGTCGGCGATGACCATCAGATCGCCGGGGTCGAAGGTGTCGACCAGACCCCCGGCGGCGTTGGTGACGACGTAGGTGTCGATGCCGATCGCGGCTGCTGCGCGGACCGCCGCGACCACCCGCTCGACCCCCAACCCCTCATACAGGTGCACGCGGCCCTGCTGGACCAGCACTTCGACGCCGTCGATGCTGCCGGCGACGAACCTGCCGGCATGGCCTGGCACCGTGGTGTCGGGCAGGCCCACGTCGGCAAAAGGGATCTCCACCCGGTCCGTCACCCCGTCGGCCAGACTGCCCAGTCCCGAACCCAACGTCATCAGCACCGAGGGTCGGCGATCACCCAGCCGCTGGGTCAGCGCGTCCGCCACGGCGTCGGGGTCACCCCGCCCGATGTCGCTCACGAATCTCGGATGATGGTGCCGTCACCGGTCGTGATCTCGGATTGTCCGCGGGGCGGCTTGGCTTCGTCCAGCAACATCACCGGGATGTTGTCCCGCACGGGGAACACGGCGGTGCATTCGTTGCAGAGGATCACCTGTCGTCGTTCTTTGTACTCGATCTCTGAATGGGTGTCGCAGGGACAGCGAAGAAGGTCGACAAGCTCTTTTGGTACAGCCATTGGTGGTGATCTCTCCTGGCAGTCGGTTGGTCAGCGGATGATGCTGAGCACGCGGTCTGTGATGGTTTCCATGGTGGCCTGGTCGTCGCCTTCGACGTTCAGCCGTAGCAAGGGCTCGGTGTTGGAGGGTCGCAGGTTGAACCACCAGGTGTCGGCTTCTGCCAACAACCCGTCGGGCATCGACAGTGTGGCCTCGTCGGCGAATTCTTGCTCGACCGCCTCCATGGCCGCCTGCTGATCCTCCACGGTGCTGTTGATCTCCCCCGACGCCGCATAGACGTCATAGGGGGCGACCAGTTCGGCGAAGGTTCCATCGGATTGGCTCAGGGCCTCCAACAGGATGACGGCCGCGATCAGACCGGAGTCCGCTCGGTAGTTGTCGGCGAAGTAGTAGTGCGCCGAATGTTCGCCGCCAAAGACCGCGCCGGTCTTGGCCATGACCTCTTTGATGTAGGAATGGCCGACCCGGGTGCGGACAGCCTCGCCCCCGTTTGCGGTGACGGTTTCGGGCACGATCCGCGAACAGATCAGGTTGTACAGGATCGTTGCGCCCGGGTTGCGCTCCAGCGTCTTTGCGGCGATGACGGCGGTGACCAGGGAGGGGCTGACCAGTTCGCCGTTGTTGTCGACACAGAACATGCGATCGGCATCGCCGTCAAAGGCCATGCCGATGTCGCAGCCGTGCTCGCGAACGGCGGCTTGCAGATCCACCAGGTTTTCCGGTTCGATCGGATTGGCCGGGTGGTTGGGAAAGGTGCCGTCCAGCTCGAAATACAACGGGACCAATTCGACGGGCAGGTCATCAAAGACTGCCGGCACGACCAACCCGCCCATGCCGTTTCCCGCGTCCACGGCCACCTTGAGGGGTTTCAGGTGATCAATGTCGATGAAGCTCTTGACGTGTTCGGCATAGCGCGTGATCGTCCCGTCCCGATCTTCGTGCGTCCCCTCCCGGGCGGGGGGATCGGGGAAGTCATCGTTCAGGACCCGGTCACGCATGGCCACAAGGCCCGTGTCGGTGGATACCGGGGCGGCGCCGGCCCGGCAGAACTTCATCCCGTTGTAGGCAGCGGGATTGTGACTGGCGGTGAACATCACACCGGGGAGGTCCTCAGCACCAGAGGCGTAGTACAGCAGGTCGGTTGAGGCCAGGCCGATGTCGATCGTGTCGATCCCCTGCGCGCGGACGCCCCTCATGAACGCCTGGGACAGCTCTACCCCCGAGGGCCGCATGTCCCTGGCCACCAAGATTGCCTGGCCGCCCAGTTCAACCGCTGCAGCCCGGCCAAGGCCGTAGCAGATGTCGGCGGTCAGCTGATCGCCGACGGTGCCGCGGATGTCATAGGCCTTGACGATTGTGCGCAAAGAGTCCATTGAGGAGGGATGCTACGCAATGTGGCAGCCCCAGGCCTACCCGACCGCCTTCGCGGTTGCGCCCCGATCGTGTCGTTGCCCACCTAGAGGGCGGTTTGGCCCCGATCGCGCAGGAGGCCCCCCGGTCGGTACTGCTCCAAGACGGCACGGGCGACGGGCAGGGCCTGCTCGCGGTCGGCGGGCACCAGGCCGATACGTGTCCGACGATCCAGCAGATCGGCCTCTGACACCGCGCCCTCCCGCAGAATGGCGAAGGCCAGTTCGGCCCGCAGGTACGGCAGGCCTCCGACCACCGGATCGGCCAGTGAGGGGTCCGCGGCGATCAGGGCCCAAACGTCCTCGGCCTCGCCGCCATAGCGTCCCACCAGCCACGGTGACTGTCGCAGCTTGGCAAGTCTCTGGCGTGGCAGTGCCCCGACCAACGGTTGTCCCGCCGTGACGCAGGGCCGGTCGGTCAGACGATCGACGACGTCGGCCGCCATTCGCCGGTACGTCGTCAACTTCCCACCGACGATGGTGATGGGGCCCTCGCCACCGTCCACGACGACGTGCCCGCGGGACAGATCGGCAGTCTTGGCATCCTGCGCACCTGCCACCAGTGGCCGGTAGCCGGCGTAGGCCCCGATGACATCCGCGGGGGTCAGGGGTTGTTGCAACACCCGGTTCACCGCATCCAGCAGGAATTGCTGTTCGTCAGCCAGAACCGGCGGCTCATCACTCAACTCCCCCTCCACCGGGTCATCGGTCAGGCCCAGATGGACCCGGCCATCGGATTGGGGCAACAGGAAC
>JBBSNE010000395.1:0-2873 GCA_038232815.1 Euzebyales bacterium
AGTTGCGACGCTGCAGGTGATGCCGCCATCCAACCTGCCCATGGCCCTGACCACAGCCGTCACGTTACGTCGAGCGACCAACCAGGACGTGTCAGGCATCGTCCAACTGCTCGCTGATGACCACATCGGGGCGGGGCGCGAGCGCGACGAGTTGGACGTCTACCAAACAGCGTTCACAGCGATTGATGCCGACCCTGCCCATGACCTGGTGGTGCTGGATGCAGGGAACAGCCTGGCCGGCACCTTGCAGTTGACCGTCATCCCCGGCCTGTCTCGCGGCGCCACCACCCGGGGACAGATCGAGGCCGTCAGGATCGCCTCGTCCCACCGGGGCCAGGGACTTGGAGAACGGCTGCTGCGATGGGCATTCCAGCGGGCCGAGGAGCGCGGATGTGGCTTGGTCCAACTCACCACCGACCGGCGGCGTGAGGAGGCGCGTGCGTTCTACGAACGCCTCGGTATGACCGCCACCCATCTTGGCTACAAGCTGTCGTTATAGTCCTGCGCGATGAGAATTGCCCGCGATCCACAGGTGGTATCGGTCAGCCGTGACGGCGAGCATCGCTTCAGCAAGACCGTTGTCCAAGAGATCGCGTTGCTCGCGGGCTTGGGTGTGGAGGGGGATGCGCACGCCGGGTCCACGGTGCAGCATCGTTCGCGAGTGGCCGCCGACCCGACACAGCCGAACCTGCGCCAGGTTCATCTCATTCACACCGAACTCTATGAAGAACTGGCTGAGCAGGGGGTGAATGTGGCGCCAGGACAGCTGGGTGAGAACATCACGACGCGTGGGGTCGACTTGTTGAATCTGCCATGTGAAACATTGCTACAGGTAGGCGACCGTGCGCTGATCCAGGTGACGGGGCTGCGCAATCCCTGCCGCCAGATCGAAGACTTTCGGTCGGGGTTGCTGTCGCTGGTGCGGGTCCATAACGGCCAAGGCGGGGTGGTCCGCAAGACGGGAGTCATGGGTGTGGTGCTACAGGCGGGCCGCGTTCGGGCAGGTTCGCCGATCGATGTCCGGCTTCCCGCGCGGCCGCACCGACCCCTCGAGCGTGTGTAAGCCTGCGGGCAGGCGATGCAGTCCCAACCAACGGGGTCAGCCCGTCCGGCCGTCCCAGCCGGGGGTGCGGAACATCACACAGATCCGGGGGCCGGCTTTGGCCACCTTGGGCACCGCGTGTTGCCAGGTGCGCTGACAGGTTCCACCCATGACGACCAGGTCGCCCCGACCCAGGTCCCAGCCCCGCGACGGCCCGCCGCCCCGGGGACGCAGCTTGAAGGGCCTGGGGTGACCAAGGGACACCACCGCCACGATTGCCGAGGGCTGGTCACGCAGATGCGTGTCGCCGTGCCACGCCACGCTGTCCTGCCCGTCGCGGTACAGGTTCGCCGACACCCGGGTCAGCGAGACGCCGTATCGGGCTGAGAGCGAGGCGGACAGGTCCTTCACCGCAGACAAAGACGCCGGCAACTCCTCCCCCGCCCAGGACACCGAGAGGCGGGGCTCAGTCACGATCTGATCAAACATCGGCCTGGTCCACACCTGCCAATCCGCGGCCTGCAGGACCGCTTCGAACAGGGTCTCATGGCCACTCACCCAGCTGGGCACCTCATCCACCCAGGCGCCGCGGTCAAGCCGGACCCGTCGGGCCCGGGCAAATGTCGAATCGTGGCCGACGACCTCGTCAAGTCCCAGCAAGGACGGCTGGCGGGTCAGTGTCAAAGAGGAGGCGCCCATACCTCCTACTATAGAACATATGTTCGGTAGTGGCTACTCCCCTGCGTCGGGAACCTTGTCACGTCCCGAACGGATGCGGTCGAGTACCCAGTCCTTGTCAAGCACCTCAAGGGTTTCCGGCAGGGGCGGGCTGACGGCGGTGCCGGTCACCAGCACCCGGACCGGCTGCATCGCCTTGCCCATGCCGACCTCCAACGTCTCCACCGCCTCTTTGAAGACCCCCATGATGGCCTCAGCCGACCAGTCCTTCAGCGCCTCCAGTCGAGGGGTGACGAAGTCAAGCACCGGACCGGCCCCGGGTTTCAGCCATTTCTTGATGGCCTTGTAGTCCCATTCGATCTCCTCACGGAAAACAAATGCCACCAATGGGACCGCGTCGGCCAGGGTCTGGGCACGCTCCTGCAGGTGGGGGGCCAAGGCCCGGATCAACGCCACGTCATCGTCTGCCGGTGGGGTGTCGATCAGGCCCTCACGCTGGAACGCCGGGATCAGCCGGTCCCCGAACTGCCGAGGGGTCAGTTCCTTGATCGCGTCGCCGTTGAGCGATCGCAGCTTGTCGGTGTCGAAGTAGGCGGGGCTTGACTGGACCCGGTCGAAACTGAACGCCTTGATCAACGACTCGATGTCGTACTGCTCACGGTCATCCCCAGCCGACCAGCCGCACAGGGCAAGGAAGTTGACCATCACCTCCGGCAGGATGCCAGCCTCTCTAAACGCCTCGATCGCCACGTCGCCGTGCCGTTTGGACAGTTTCTTGCGGTCCGCGCCGACCAGCAACGGCAGATGGGCGTAGTCCAGCCGGTCCGGGGCCCCTGCCGGCCGGGGGGCGTAACCAACCTCTTCCAGCGCCTGGTCCAAGAGCCCGTCGGTCAACAACAGCTCGGTCACCAGGATCTGGCGGGGCGTGGCGCTCAACAGGTCCTCGCCCCGGGCCACGAAGCTGCTGCCCTGGGCCAGATCGTCGACGACGTTGGCCAGCATGTAGGTCGGCGAGCCATCGGCCCGGCTGATCACGAAGTCGCCGATGTCAGCCCACTGGAAGCTGACCTGCTCACGAACGGCGTCGTCGAAGGCCACCGATCCCTCATCCGGGGTTCGGATCCGCAGTACCGGGGTGCGTCCCTGGTCGCGG
>JBBSNE010000396.1:0-2862 GCA_038232815.1 Euzebyales bacterium
ACGGTACGCCGAAGCCCGCGCCAAGTCACGGGCGGGCCAGGCGCTGCAGGCCCTGTTGGAACTGGGCGCCAAGGAAGCCCGCCTGATCGGTGCGGACGGCAACGAACAGATGGTCGACGTCACCGCGCTGCAGGTGGGTGACCAGGTCCGTGTCCGTCCGGGCGAGACGATCCCGGTGGACGGGACCGTGGTCGCCGGAGCGTCTGCGGTCGATGAGTCGATGTTGACCGGGGAGAGCGTTCCGGTCGAGAAGTCGGTCGGCTCGACTGTGACCGGCGCGACAACCAACGCCGGTGGTGCGCTGACCATCGAGGTCGAGGCGGTCGGTTCGCGGACGACGTTGGCCCAGATCGCGACGTTGGTCGAGCGGGCCCAGGACGGCAAGGGAGAGGCACAACGTCTGGCCGACCGGGTCTCGGGAATCTTCGTCCCTGTCGTCATCGTCATCAGCCTTGTCACCCTGGCGGTGTGGCTGCTGGTGACCGGGGACACACCCGCTGGGATCACCGCGGCGGTCAGCGTTCTGATCATCGCCTGCCCCTGTGCCCTTGGTCTGGCCACCCCCGTGGCCATGATGGTGGGGACCGGACGCGCGGCCCAGATGGGGATCGTCGTCAAGGGCATCGAGGCGTTGGAGCAGACCCGACACGTCGACACCGTGGTCTTTGACAAGACCGGCACGTTGACCAAGGGAGAGATGTCGGTCATCAATGTCCAAGCCGACGACCGTGACACACTGCTGGCCGTCGCCGGCCTGGTCGAAGCCGATTCCGAGCATCCCATCGGTCGTGCCATCGTCGACGCGGCGGCTGCGGCCACCGGGCGGACCCAGTCGGCCACCTGGCCGCCGGATGACAGCGCCCCCACCGACTTTGAGGCCATCGCCGGACACGGCATCACCGCGACCATCGCTGGTACTCCGGTCTGGGTCGGCACCAGGAAGTTGATGGCCGATGCCGGCCAGATCCTGTCCGAGCGCTGGGATGATGCCGGAGAGGCCCTGGAGTCCCAGGGCGCCACCGCCGTCTTCGGTGCTTGGGAGGGAGAGGTGCATGGCGTCATCGCGGTGGCCGACACCTTGAAGCCCGATGCGCAGCAGGTCGTGGCTGCGTTGAACGAACAAGGTGTGGAGGTGGCCCTGATCACGGGTGACAACCACCGCACCGCCCAGGCCGTGGCGGCAGAGGTTGGCATCCACCGGGTGATGGCCGAGGTGCTGCCCCGCGACAAGCAGGCAGAGATCGAACGTCTGCAAGCTGAAGGGCTGACCGTTGCCATGGTCGGCGACGGCGTCAACGACGCCCCGGCCCTGACCCAGGCCGACCTGGGCATCGCCATGGGCACCGGCACCGACGTGGCCATCCAGGCTTCGGACCTGACGTTGATCAGCGGCGAGCTGGCGCATGTGCCTGTGGCCATGCGTCTGGCCCGAACCACGGAGAAGATCATCCGCCAGAACCTGGCGTGGGCGTTCGGCTACAACACCCTGGCGATCCCCGTGGCCGCCCTGGGCCTGCTGAACCCCGCCATCGCCGGGGCCGCGATGGCCTTTTCCTCGGTATCGGTGGTGCTGAACAGCCTTCGATTGCGACGATTCGGACGATGAACACCGAACCCGGGGGCGAGCCCGGCTACGTCGCGCAAGACGACAAAGACGCGCTGCTGAAGCGCATCAAACGTGTTGAGGGTCAGGTGCGGGGCGTCCAGCGCATGGTCCAGGAGGAGGCCTACTGCGTCGACGTGCTGACCCAGGTCACCGCCATCAAGCGCGCGTTGGAAAAGGTCAGCCTGCTGGTCGTCGAAGACCATCTACGCGGCTGCGTGCTGGATGCGGTCAAGGCCGGCGACCCTGCGGACGCCGAGGAGCACCTGGCCGAGATCACCAACGCCCTGGGGCGCCTCCTCAAGTCCTGACCACATGCCAGCGCTCGGGTTTTGACCCGTCCAGCAACGCAACACATTTGCACCAACAAGGGGAATCAAGCTCGGCGACCCACACCTTCGCGCCGCGCCGCCCGCAGGGCCACCACACTGCAAACGACGGCGCAGGCAGACACGTCCTCGGCGCAAGAACCTGCAGGCGGGTCGCGTCGCGCCTGTCCGGATTGCGCGACAGGCCTTCGAGCCCTCCCCGCCGTCGACCAACTGCCGTGCGTCGCGTCCGCCGCGCGCGCACCGATTCACCAAGAACGGCTGTATCCATATCCCCGCCTTTGGTCAATCAGGGCGAATTCCGTTATCTGCAGGCCTGTGACCTGGTCATATCGCACTTGGTGCTCGGAGTTCGCGCATGGTAGTGGTCAATCGGTGCAGAGAGCGGGACGGCCAGCGCCTCCGAAACAGATTCCTTCGTCGCCGTACGCCAACAGCTACATGTTGTCCCTGTACGACGACGTCAATGCAATGTCCCCGTACGACGACACTATGCAGGAGGGCTTGACATGCGACCGATTCAGACGAGTAAAGCGTTTGGAATCGCAGTCCGTCGTGCCCGGAAAGATCTTGGCATGTCGCAGGCGGAGCTTGCTCGCAAGGCGGGCGTGGGACGGCCATGGCTGTCGGAGCTGGAAACCGGTAAGCGAACCGTTGAGCTCGGCCGAGTGTTAGCGGTGTTGAGCGCCCTGGATCTTGCGGTCAGCCTTGTTCCGACACCCAGGACCGGCCGGTCCGGCGTAAATCTTGACAAATTGATCGGCGGCGAGGGCTGATGGCGCCGAACGCCTTGGTCGTGGTGCTGGAGGGACGGCGGATCGGTGAGATCGACAGGCTTGCACGCGGCACCCTGCGACTGCGGTACGACGACACCTACAGCAATGACCCGATCGCCACACCCTTGTCGGTATCGATGTTTCCGACCGGGGA
>JBBSNE010000397.1:0-2855 GCA_038232815.1 Euzebyales bacterium
GCACGCACCGCGTCGGCATCGAGGGGGATCCGCTGCTGTTCGATGCCTTCGTCCTGCCACTGCACCACAAAGGTCAACGGGCCGGTGGGGAGCGGCCACAGCCACGAGGTGTCATCAACCGCCCGGTCACTACCACCTCCCCCCGAGGAGGCCAGTACCGGTCCGGGCGGCGGGTCATGCGGACCACGATCATCCATCATTCGGGGATCGGGGCCCATGTTGGTCACGCGTCCCTGCTCGCACAGGTCGAATCCGAAGCGCAGGCCACCGGGTGAGGGTTCCTCATCATGGTGTCCATGCAGAACGTCGAACAGACGGGGCCGCGGTTCCCGGGCCCGGAGGTTCGTCCACCTCGGAACCATGCGGCGGATCATGGCGTCAGACCTGCCATGAAGACCTCTCAGCGTGTGCGTGTTGTCACAGTCGCCATGATCGTCAGCCTGGGCCTAACCGGTTGCGGCGCCCCCACTGACGATGGATCAACAGGTTTGGCTGAGGAGCCCCGCCCCACCGCGGCCTCAGTTTCCTCACCCGCCACGGCTGGGGACCAGGACCCGACTTCCAATGCCGTTCCCTCACCCACCCAGGACCGGGCCCGCGCAACAGTGGTGGCTGATCCCACGGAGGAGCGGCCGCCAGCCGACTCTCCCGACGCCCGGGCATTGGCGGACGGGCTGAACCAGGCCGGGGCACGGATGTTCCTGGCCGCCGCCGAAAACGAGGAAGGCGACCTGCTCCTGTCGCCGTTCTCCATCGGTGTGGCATTCGGCATGGCCGATGTCGGTGCCGCCGGACCTGCCGCCGACGGGCTGGCCGAGTTGTTCGGCTATCCGGTCCAGGACGAGGAGCGGTGGTCCGCGTTCAACACCCTGCTGCTTGACATCGCGACCGATCCTGAAGCAACCACCGCCCCGATCGTCGCGTTGGCAAACCGGCAGTTCCCCGACCTGTCGTTCACACCGCAACCGGCGTTCGCCCAGGCCATCGCCACCTGGTTCGGTGCCGCCGCCCAACCCCTGCCGTTGCAACAAGACCAAGACGGGTCGCGCCAAGTCATCAACGACTATGTCGCTCAACAAACACGCGACCGAATCCCTGAACTTCTGCCCCAGGGGTTCATCACGCCGGCCAGCGTGCTGGTCCTGGTCAACGCCCTGTACCTGGAGGCGAAGTGGACCACCCCGTTCGGTAAGTACCCCACCACCGATGCCCCCTTCACCCTGCTGGACGGCACCACCACGACGGTGCCCCTGATGAACAACAAAGAACTGTTCGGCCCGGCGGTGCAGGGCGAGGGGTACGTGGCCGCCGAGTTGCCCTACCGCGGTGACGAACTGTCGATGACCGTCATCGTTCCGGACGACGGCGCGTTCGACGACGTGCAACAACAAATGACCGAGGGGCTGCTGGACCAGATCGACACCGGCGTCACCGACCAAGCCGCGGATCTGTATCTGCCACGGTTTACCTCGACCACCAACGCCGACCTACAGGAACTGATAGAGGGTGGTCTGGGTATCAACGGCATCTTCTATTCTCCCCACTATCCCGGCATCGCGGAGGGGATCGCGTTGACCGCCGCCGTCCACGCCGCCGACATCGAAGTCGATGAGGAGGGCACGGTCGCGGCGGCCGCAACCGCACTGGGGTTCGAGGAATCCGGACCCGGTCAGCCGGACCTGACGGTCCGGGCCGACCGCCCGTTCCTCTATGCCATCCGCCACATCCCGACCGGGGCGGTGTTGTTCCTAGGACGGGTCATGGATCCGTCCGCGTGACTCCGCCCGACAGACGCTTCTGGAACAACGTCGTATCGAACATGTCCGGGCCGTCGAAGGTCTTGATCCCGACCGGGACGTACCCGCGTGCCACATACCACTGGTGCAACGCAGGGTTGGCACTGACGACATCCAGTCGCGATAGCGACCGGCCGCTACCCGCGATCAGCCGTTCGGCATCGGTCAACGTCTCGTCTCCCAGCCCGCGACCGGCATGGTCCCGAGCCACCATCAACAGGTGGATGTACCCCGCGTCGCCGTCCTCAGGCCAGATTGCGGTATCGCTGGGTAGCACCGCCACGGCTGCAGCGATGTCATCCTCGATTCGGTGCACATGCACCCATGAGCGGTCGACCCAGTCGCGCATCCGATCCACGCTGAACTCGCCGGGCAGCCATTGCCGAACACCCGTCGACAGCAACCATCGGGCCAGCGAGTCTCGCAACGCGACCAACGCCGCCACGTCGTCCGGTCGGGCCACTGTCATACGCATACTGCTTCGCATTGAAGCAGGTCAACCAACGGGCGGGCATAGGATCACGTCGTGAGGTGGTCCGCGCTTGTGCTGCTCGTTCTATGGGGCACAGCAGGCTGTGGCCCATAGACGGGTCAGAACCCCTTGCCTGCCCCGGCGTCCGGGCAGTCCTCGACGCCGATCCCGGTTGCGGGTCAGACCGGCGACGATTCCTCCCTGGACGATTCGTACCCCGAGGTCGGTCAGCCCCTGGCCGATGAGGTCGGGACCGCTCGGGCAGCCGAGATGTATGGCTACGGCCGGTGTCGGGTCGTGGAGGTCGCGCCGACCGCCGACCTGTTACCCACCTTGCGCAACGGCGAGTGGATCTCGATGGACGGTGCGCAGGCAGGGGATTGGTTGGGGCGCGCCAAGACCTACCCCTTGCCCGATAGCTCGGAAGTGGTCAAATTGCTTGACTACGACCAAGACGAGTATGTGATGCTGCTTGCCTCACAGGAAATGTTCAGCCAGTTGCAGCGTGGGGTCAGCGCTGGTGCCACGGTGCACGCGGGTCAGGTGCATGACGACGTGTCGCCGGTGAAGGGGTCGTTCATCCTGGA
>JBBSNE010000398.1:0-2851 GCA_038232815.1 Euzebyales bacterium
ACCAGTCGGTCCGGCTGGTCACAAAGACCCCATCCCTCCCCCTGGTAGGTGAACTGCCCGGTCCGTTCCAGCGTGTCACGATCGTAGACGTAGGCCGTGTTCGACTGCCACGTGATCTGGATGATTCGGTCACCGACAACGCTCAACCCCTCGGCGAAGTAGTCCCCGTCGGCCGGATCGCGTGTGACCTGGTCGACCGTGGTCCCATCAGCCGGGTCGATCTGGGCCAACACAACATCTTCGTTGTCGGCGAACAGCCCCCGACTCTCGAACAATTCACCCTCATGGAACTCAAGACCCTGGGTGAAGGCGGTGGGGTCGTGGGGGCGGCGGTCGATCACCCGGACATCCAATTGGTCACCCCCGGGGAGGGTTTGAGAGAAGGCTGCTGGCGCTTCAGACGCACTTGGCCGGGGCTCCGAAGCCGTGGCGGTCTCGGCCGTGGCGGTGGGTGTTGTGCTCAATCGTGTTGGCTGGACGTCGGTGCCGCTGGCCGAGCCACAGCCCGCAGCAACCATCGCCACCACCCACACCAACAGCGCCGTACGGAGGGAGATCGTCATCCCCACAACTGTGACATCATCGAGGGTTTCCCGCGAGCGCCGCCCCGGGCCCCGGGCGTCACCGTGCTGTGCCAGTAGAATTTCACCCCGACATACCATGCCCTAGAGGGACCTGACCGCAGGAGGGAGGCCGCATTGGCTGGCGAACACAACCATGGGGCGGGCTTGGCCCGGGCGGGGGCGCGGCACCGCAACCGTCTGCTTGCGGCCTTCGGTCTGATCGCGGCCTTTTTCGTCGTCGAGGCCATCGCGGGCTTCCTGACCAACTCCCTGGCCCTGTTGTCTGATGCCGGCCACATGTTCACCGATGTCCTGGGGTTGGGGATGGCGCTTGCCGCGATCCAACTGGCCAGCCGTTTTGCGAACCGGTCGGCGACCACCACCTCACGTCACACGTTTGGGTTGTACCGACTGGAGATCCTGGCTGCGTTCGTCAACGCCTTGTTGTTGTTCGGCGTGGCCCTGTGGGTGCTGATCGAGGCGGCGCGGCGGCTGACCAGCCCACCCGAGGTCCTGGGTCTGCAGATGCTGATCGTCGCCGTCCTGGGGTTGGTCGCCAACCTGGTGGCCTTCTTCCTGCTTCGGGAGGGATCAAAGGAGTCGTTGAACGTCGAAGGCGCCTACCTCGAGGTCCTGGCCGACACCATCGGGTCGGTCGGGGTCATCATCGCCGCCATCTTGCTGGAGGTGTTCGGCTGGGGCTGGGTTGACCCGGTCATCGGAGCGGCCATCGGTCTGTGGATCCTGCCCCGCACCTGGCAGTTGGGCCGGCGAGCGGTGATGATCCTGTTGCAGGCGGCCCCTGAGCGCATCGACTTGGACAGGCTGACGGCGGATCTGATCGCCATCCCCGGCGTCGGTGACGTCCACGACCTCCATGTCTGGACCCTCACATCTGAGATGGACGCTGCAACCGTCCATCTGCAAACTCAAGGCGAGGGTGATCCCCACGCCGTACTGGACCGGGCCCGGCAGGTTCTGGCACAGACCTACGGCATCGATCACGCCACGCTGCAAGTCGAACCCGATACCCACAGTGGCTGTCAAGAACTTAGTTGGTAAAAAGTCTAACCTTTAGTTTCTCTTAGCCAATAATTGTGATACACACCTTTCACGGTCTGTTCCGCAGCTGCGGGCAGACCGCCCAATCCTCCCAGCAGTACCACACGGTTCCGGGGAACCCCCATCCACGGGACCGTGTTGGTCTTTTTGATCTTCGGCGGCTAGGACACCCTGCATGGGCGCAACAGGTCGATCGCGGCAGCGACCAACGAGGCGTTGTCCGGCGCCGGATCGCCGTCAGGCAATGTCAGCACGTCCTCCAGGCCGATCCTGGTCGACAGGCCACGACGCCCCGCATGCATCAGGGCCGGCCAACAACTTGTGCCTTCCCCATGCAGTAGAACCTGGACGTCTGCAGCGCTGCCTTGCATCCCGTCATTGATCAAATTGATCAGATGGTCGGCTTCGACCACGGTCTTCGCAGCCTCCAAACCGTCGGGCAACTCAATCAACACCCGAAAGCACTGGTCCCGCACGGGCGACGCCAACCAAGCCAGTACAGCCTCGGCGTGCCACAAACCCGCCTCCACCCCCACGCCACGCTCCAGTAGCGCGGCCGCCACAGCGTCAGCGCCGGGCTCGTGCCAATTGACCGAGGCAAACTCCGGCAGCACCATCCATCTGCGGATCGCGGCGACCCGCTCCGCCGGGTCCGGCAAGACCCATGCTCCCGTCGTCACGCCAAGTGGGATATTGGGGGACGCGCTACGAACTGCTCGAAGGACGTCGGCCAAGGCCAAACCGTCGAAGGTGTCTGCGCCCTCCACGTCTTTCACGTGCAAATGCACCGCCCCCGCACCGACAGCGGTCACCGCGCCAACGTCAGCAGCCAACTCCGCTGGCGTCACCGGCAGTAGCGGGTGCTCTCTTGGGTGCCGAGCACCGTTGAGACAGGCCTTGACCAACACCATGGCGAGTGTGCCAGGTACCGATGACCAGGGTATCGACCTTCTATCCGTGGGTTGAAGTCGTGATTGAACCGTGGTCGGACGTGCCGAGCGGTTGACACGTCCGCCACTGCGTCGTTCAGTCCCCTCCCCAGGGTTGGAGTCCGCTCTCAAGCTCGACCCAGGCACCGTCCCACAACGTCAGCTGGCCTCCCTCGACCGGCGGTTTGTCGTAGGTCAGTAGCACCCTGCCGTGCTGCCCGTAGTTGTGCGCATCGGAACGGAACCACACGGTGTAGGACAGCCCACCCCTGGTCCCGGCGGTGAAGATGTCATGGA
>JBBSNE010000399.1:0-2847 GCA_038232815.1 Euzebyales bacterium
GGGCGGTGTTGGACCCTGCCAATGTCAGCATCCTGCGTCGTGGCGGTGATCTGGTGTGGCTGGATGCGCCCGTCGCGACGCTTGTGGCCAACGTCGGCACGGACGCGGAGTTTCAAAGGCGCCCATTGCTGCACAGGAGTGCGGAACCGGTTGAAGAATTGCGGCGACGTCGCGACGAACGCCTGGACGTCTACCACAACGCGGCCGATCACGTGGTTGACACCGAAGGCAAATCCCCGCAGGTACTGGCAAAGCAGATCCTGGAGTGGGCCGCCAACCGACCAGGATTGCTGCATCCCAAGGAACGTCCATGACCCACAGCACGATCACCGTCGATCTGGGCCGGCGAAGTTATGACATCCATGTCGGGTCGGGATTGTTGGCCCAGCTCGACACGTTGGTCCCGTGGCCCGCTCACGCCCGCACCGCCGCCGTGGTCACCAACGGCGTTGTCTGGGACCGCTACGGCGACGCGGTGACGGGGGCTGTCGAACGGGCTGGGCTTGCCTGTCGGGTGATCCGCGTCCCTGATGGCGAGCAAGCCAAGTCCATGGAGACATTGAGCGCCCTGTGGCATCGGTTCGCAAGCATCCCGCTGTTGCGCGACGATGTGGTGATCGCCCTGGGCGGAGGGGTGGTCGGTGACCTTGCGGGTTTTGCCGCCGCGACCTGGAATCGCGGGGTCGGACTGGTGCAGGTTCCCACCACGCTGCTGGCACAGGTCGACTCGGCCATCGGCGGCAAGACCGGGATCAACCTGAGTGAGGGAAAGAACCTGGTCGGCGCGTTTCATCAACCGCTGGCGGTGGTGTCTGACGTCACCACCCTTGCCTCCCTCCCCAGCAGGGAACGCCGGGCCGGGCTGGGCGAGGTCGCCAAGTACGGGTTTATCGCCGACCCGGTGGTACTGGACATCCTGGAGACCCGACCGGGATCGGCGACCGCCGGGGACCCCGAGGTCATGGCGCAGATCGTGCAACGGGGGTCCGCGGTGAAGGCGGAGATCGTCAGCGAGGACGAGTTGGAGAGCGGGCGACGGGCGCTGTTGAACTACGGTCACACGGTCGGCCACGCGATCGAATCCCTCACCTCCTATGACACCTATCGACACGGGGAGGCTGTCGCGTTGGGCATGGTCTTCGCCGCCAGGTTGGGGGAACGGATGGAGGTGTCCGAGCCGGGGCTCGCGGACCGCACCGTGGCGGTGCTCGATGGGGTCGGGTTGCCGACCCGGGGTCTGCGGCTTGATCCCAACGAGGTCTGGGACGTGATGGCCCGGGACAAGAAAGCACGCAACGGTGTCCGGTTCGTCCTGGCGGCCCATCCGGGCAAGGCCATGCTGGTCGACGAACCCCGCCGTGGGTTGGTCGATGATGTCCTTCGCGGGCTGGCGTGACGTCGGCTGATCCCGCTGGCGACGGTCGCCTGGAACGTCTACGAGCCCAGATGAAGGCCGACGATCTGAGGGCCCTGATGCTGACCGGCGCCGCCAACATCCGCTGGGTGACGGGGTTCAGCGGATCCTCCGCGAAGGTCTATGTGCCGTCGGGGGGAGAACCGGTGCTGGTGACCGATGGTCGCTACGTCGAGCGTGCAAAAGAGGAGGCCCCCGGCTGGACGGTGGTCACTGATCGAGCCTGGGAGTGGCTTGCCGATCGGCACGACCCCTCGACCCCCCTGGCGGTCGAGGCCGACCACATGACCTGGGCAGCCGCGCGTCAGTTGGAGGAGCAAACGCTCGCTGCCTGCCTGCGCCCCACCACGGGCGTCGTCGAGACCTTGCGGCAGATCAAGGATGATCGTGAGATCGACACTCTGCGACGTGCCTGCGCCATCACGGTTGCGGCTTTTGAGCAGGCATTGGGATGGCTTTCACCAGGACTCAGCGAACAGGCTGTCACCAGGCGGTTGGTCGATGAGATGATCGATCTTGGGGCCGATGCGTCCGCCTTCGAGCCGATCGTCGCCGCCGGGTCAAACGGGTCGCGTCCGCACCACTCGCCGGGAACCGATCCGATCCGGTCGGGTCACCTGGTGACCATGGATTTCGGGGCGTTGGTGGATGGATATCACGCCGACATGACCCGAACGGTCGCGGTGGGGACGCCCGACCCGGACCTGATCGGGGTGTATGAGGTCGTGCGGGCGGCACAGCATGCAGGGGTTGCCTTGGTCGCCGACGGGGTCGGGGCGGCGGACGTCGACCGCAGCTGTCGTGAGGTGATCGAAGCCGCCGGGCACGGGGATGCGTTCTTGCACCCCACGGGCCATGGCGTCGGCCTTGACATACACGAGTCGCCGATCTTGTCGTCGACCACAACCAGTACACTGCATGATCGCATGACCGTCACGGTCGAGCCGGGTGTGTACATCGCCGGCCTCGGCGGGGTCCGGATAGAAGACGTTGTGCTGGTCGGACCGACCGGCGCCGAGCGTCTGACCACCGCCCCGCGACAACTCATCACTCTCTAGTGTCCTCAGGTGCTCATCAATGGTTTCAACGAACAATCTCAAGAACGGCATGACGGTCAAGATCGACGGCAAGCTCTGGAAGATCGACTACTTCCAGCACGTCAAGCCCGGCAAGGGCGGGGCGTTTGTCCGGACCACCCTGAAAGGCGTGCCCGGCGGGAAGACCGTTGACAAGACCTTCCGGGCGGGTGAGGACCTGGAACAGGCCATCGTCACCCGTACCGAGCTGCAATTCCTGTACCAGGACGGACAGCACTACGTGTTCATGGACACCGACACCTATGAACAGACCTATGTCGACGCCAGCCTTTTGGCGGACGCGATGAGGTGGACCAAAGAGTCCGACGTCATCGAGCTCACCTTCCACGAAGGGGA
>JBBSNE010000400.1:0-2838 GCA_038232815.1 Euzebyales bacterium
AGCTTGTCAGCCATTCCCCGAACCACGCGCCCGCCGATGATCGGGCTGACGCCGACGACGGGCACCTGTGACAGCGACGACCGGATGCCCGGCACCGACAAAATGGTGCCGATGGACACCACCGGGTTGGAGGGACACAGGACCACCAGATCCGCCTGATCTATCGCGGCAAGGACACCCGGGGCGGGGGCCGCGTCATCGACCCCGTCCAGCCATATCTTTGCAACGGCTGGCTCCCCTTGCTCGCCGACCCACCATTGTTGGAAGTGGAGTTGCCGGTCATCGGTGGTGTGGATCATCGTGGTGACCGGGTCATCGGTCATCGGTAGCAAACGAAACGGCAACGACCAGGCCTGCGCGATGGTCTGGGTGGCCTGGCTGAGGCGACCGCCGTCGGCCAGGATCCGGCTGCGGACCAGGTGTGTTGCAAGATCGCGGTCGCCCAGAGTGAACCAATCGGGCTGCCCGTAGCGTTCACGCAGTTCGGTGGCGACGGTGAACGACTCGTCTGCACGGCCCCAGCCCTGTTGGGGGTGGACACCCCCACCCAGGGTGTAGGTGATCGAGTCAAGATCGGGTGAAACATGCAACCCGTGCAGTTGGATGTCATCCCCGGTGTTGACGACAACGGTCAGGTCGTGAGGTATCACGTGGACCAGACCGCGTAGGAACCGGGCGGCTCCGACGCCACCAGCCAGGGCTACGACGTTCATGGGTGGAAGGTTATCGGCCCCCTGGGTGACCTATGGACGGGTAAACGCGAGGATCTGTCCGCCCGTATGACTGGTCACCAGGACTCGGTCGCCGTCGACCAACAGATGGTGAGGTGTCGTGATGTCGTCCACGACGATCGTGGGCGTCACCGGGGGCTGTTCACCCAGTCCGACACCGACGATCTGGTCCTGCGTCCAGTTGGTCACCAGGATCAGTTCGCTGTCCCACGGCGCCACCGCCACCCCTGTTGGTGTAGCGCCCGGGTCGAACAGGGCCTGTGAGGCGACGGTGTCGGCGCAGAGGTCTTCGGTGCCGTCGAACTCCTGGACCGGGGTCCGGTCCCCGATACACATCGGCCAGCCACCCCGCAAGGTCTGCGCAGGATCGGCGGGCAGGATCAGCACCTCATCCGGTGCGGGTTCGCCGTCAAAACGTCCGTCGCTCATCTCGGTGACGACCAACCGGCCGTCGTCCAACTGCGCCACCGCATAGGCATGTTTCATGCCGTTGATGACAGCCCGGCCATACCCATCCTGACCGGATGGCGGGTCATTTGGGTCAAGCGCCCAAAGTGTCGCGCTGTTCCTGGCGGCGCCCGAGCCCTGACGGCTGCCGGAGGTGTCGAACAACAGGCTTCCGTCGTCAAGCGTTGCAAGGCTGCCCTCGCTACGCCCGTTGTTGGGCATGTCAGCAAAGATGACCTCGGTTCGTCCGCCCTCCAGCGGGGCGGTGACCAGTTGTGTGCGTTCCATGATCCACAGCGCTTGACCCGCGACCGTCACTCCGGTCGGGGTGTCCAACCCCTCGACCAACACCTCGCGGTCTGCAGGGTTGTCCAGATCGATGGCGGACACGGTCCCGGTTGGGGTTCCCTCCCCCTGGCCGATCTCAGCCACAAGCAGGCGGCCGTCAGGATGGATCGCGATCTGGGTCGGACCGCGCAAGCCGTCCACCAGCACGGTGACGTCCACAACGGACTCAGTGGACGGGGCCAGATCCGATCGGGACGGCGCGGGTCCTGTCGGACTCCGACGGGGTGATGAAGTCTTGCTCGCATTCGTGGGACGCGGGGTTTCCTCTCCCGCTACTTCATCATCCGATGGGGTGGCCGTCGGCGAATCTGTGCATCCCATCAGCATCAGGGTTGCGGCACACACCAGCGCCGCGGACTTGGTCAATCGCAGAAATCGCACACCCGCGATGGTGACATGCCTGGGGGGTGGGCGTGCTGTTCTAGCGTGGCGCGCATGCCGCAACACCTTGGCAAGCCCCAGACCGACCGGTCAGCCGTCATTGCCGTCGGGGCCACATTCAGTGTCAACGCAGGAATCTTGGGTTCTCTGCTACCCCGCTTCCCTGAGATCGCCGACCGGTTGGATGCCAGCGAAGCAACATTCGGCCTGGCCCTGTTGGCCGGAGGAGTTGGAGGCGTGTTGGGCAGTGCCCTGACACCCAGGATCGTGGCACTGGTCGGCGGGTTGAAACAGTCGATCCGCCTGGCCGTGGTCGGCATGTTGATCGGCGGGATTGCTGCGGCTGGCGCCCCATCAATCGTTTGGTTCGGGGCGGGGATGGCATTGATCGGTTTTTCTGACGGGGTGGGGGATCCCTCGATGAACGAGATCGCGTTGGGCGAACAGACCAGGCGCAACCGGTCGTTGATGGGGCGAATGCATGCGGCCTGGTCGGCGTCGCTGACAACGTTCGTCGGGATCGGGACGCTACTGGCCGTCCTGGGTGTGCCGTTGGTCGTCCACCTCAGCATCACCGCGGCCATCATGGCCCTGGTGCAAATTGCCGCGGATGCCCACCTGCGCGACAAGCCTGCCCTGGCTCACGAAGCACTGGGGGCGACAGGGGGCGGCCGGCCCGACGCCACCCGGCGTGGAATCGCGCGTGGCATCGGGGCGGTCGCGTTCCTGGGACTTGCGGCGGCGTGGGTGGAAACCCCTCCGCAGGACTGGTCGGCGTTGCTGCTGTCCAGAGAACTTGATGCCGGGCCGGGTCTGGCCGGTGCCGGACCCTTGACGTTCGTCGGCGGGGTGTTGCTGGGCCGGCTGATGATGGATCCGCTGGTCGATCGGATCGGGGGCCGCAGCGTCGCGCTGTATGCCGGAGGGTTGA
>JBBSNE010000401.1:0-2831 GCA_038232815.1 Euzebyales bacterium
CAGGAAGTCGGCAAACCCGAAGCTGACGGCAGAACCCATCGATAGCAGTACGGCGGCGGTCATGGAAGTGGGGCGGGGGACGTCTGCATCAGCCCGCAACCTTATCCCGCGTCTGTCAGACCGGTTCCCTTGGTTTCGGCGACATGGCCCGCTTCTCGACGACATAGTGCAGCGAGGTGAACCGGCCCCGAAAGCGCGTAATCTTGGGGGCGACCGTGGTGGGGTCTCCCTCCAGGGCCGCCGTTACGAGGTCGGCAAGCTCGGGCATGTCGGCGGGTGTCATGCCCCAGCGAACGGCCTCGGGGGTGCCCAACCGCAGGCCCTCCCCTGCGGGCAGGCCGATGCCGCTGGCCAGGATGTTGGCTTGCCGCAGCTTTTGTGCCGTTGCCTGCCCGCCGCCCCACCGGTCGGCGTGGACGGCGAACTGGTGTGAGCTGGTCGGGCCGTCGGGAGTGGTGAAGACTGGGATGTCCTGGCCCTGCAAGGCGTCAGCAAGTGCAGCCGCGGTGGACGCCATGGTGGTGGCATAGGCAGGTCCGTCGTCGATCCAGTCCAAGAGCGTCAGCGCCAGCGCAGCGGTGTTGCCGACGTCGAAGTTTGCCGTCAGACCGGGATAGGCAATGGCATCGATGCGCTGGGCCAACGCCTCGTCATCGGTCAGCACCAGTCCTGCGGGCGGTCCACCCAGGCTTTTGTAGGTGCTCATCGTGATCAGGTCAGCACCCTCCTTCAGCGGGTTGGGCCAGACGCCCCCCGCCAGCATCCCGCAGGCGTGCGCCGCGTCGAACAACACCTTGGCGCCCAGCGTGTCGGCAATCTCGCGAATCTGTGCGACCGGGTGGGGAAACAGGTTCAGACTGCCGCCGATCGTGATCAATGCCGGCTTGACCGACAGGGCCTGCTGCTGCAGCGCATCGATGTCCACGGTGTATCTGGTGGCGTCGATCGGGGCGTAGTGGACGTCTAGGCCGTACAAGCCCGCGGCGCCGTTGGTGTCGTGGGTCACATGGCCACCGATTGCCGCTGGCGGGACGATGATGGCGTCGCCCGGTCGGCAGGTGGCCATGAAGGCGTACAGGTTGGCCATGGCCCCGGAGCCGACGCGGATCTCGGCAAACCGGGCACCCATGACCCGGCAGGCCAGGCGGGCGGCGATGACCTCGATCTGCTCGATGGCCTCAAGACCCATCTCATACTTCTCGCCGGGGTGCCCCAGCGAGGGCCGTGACCCCAGGCGGGCTGACAACACCGCTTCGGCGGCCGGGTTCATCACGTTGGTGGCCGGGTTCAGGTTGACGCACTCGACCTCGTGGATACGTCGGTTCTGGTCGATCAGTGCGTGGACACGCTTGGCCATTCCCTCTGCGTCTGATGGGAGGGCACTGAGGATGTCAGCCTCGCGGGCGCGGGCGACATCAGCCAGCCAGGGACGGGGGGCATCCATCTCGGTTCTCCTCAACCCTTGAACGTCGACGGGCCGGCGTCCCCGAAGGGCTCGTCACGTTCACGAACCGCCTGTTTGAACCCGACATCGGCGGCGCGTTGTTGGAAGGCATACCCCTCTGCGGTATGACGGGTGATGCCATCGAACACCGTGCCCAGCACCTGGGTGGCATGCAGCCCTTGGCCGAAGACCTGCTGGTTGATCAACACCTTCATCATGGCCAATTGATTGGCCGGCATCAGGGCGATGCGCTTGATGAGGATCTCTGTGCGCTCGTCCAACTGATCAGCTGGCGGCGCCTCGATCGCCAGTCCCCACTCCAGGGCTTCGGCCCCGGACAGCGAGTCCCCGGTGAACAACAGCCGCTTGGCCCGTTGCGGGCCCAACCGTGCGGCCCACATCGACGTGGTCGGCGATCCCCAGACGCGCGCAGGCGGATAGCCGATCTTGGCGTCCTCGGCGATGACCAACAGGTCGGAACACAAGGCCAGGTCGGTCCCGCCAGCCACGCAGAACCCGTGGACCTTGCAAACCACGGGGGTGGCGCAGTGGAACAAGGTCATGAACGCCTTGACGTTACGGCTCATCATCGCGTAGTCGACCATCGGGTCCCAGGTCTGGTCCGGGTCATGATTGGCAGAGGTGACGGCAGGGTCCAAGGGTGAGCCGGGCGGCAGGTCGGTGTCAGCCAGACCGATCTGGCCCTGTCCCTCCGCGGACTCGACCAGGTCATAACCTCCACAAAAGCCCTTGCCGTTACCGGCAAGCAAGATCACCCGGACGTCCGGGTCCAGGTCGGCGTATTCGACCGCGGCCGCCAGTTCCGCGATCAACCGGGCGGTCAGGCCGTTGCCTCTGTCAGGCCGGTTCAGGGTGATGCGGCAGATCCGGTCGCTGACGTCGTACAGCAGGGTCTGTAATCCATCCATGGAACGGATTGTCCGTCACTTTCCCCCACTGTCAAAAGCACTACTTGGGCGTGCGTCCGGTGGGGACCAGCACCCTTGAGTCGATGTCGTTGGCGAAGGTGGTCAACTCGTGCCGTTGCCGCATGTAGCCAGCGGAAGCCATGACCGCTGCTAGGCTGTCCCAGTGGTCGAAGTCGACCTGGGCCACGATCCGGGCGCCACCGCCGACCAAGGTATAAAAGCCCCTGATGGCCCGGAAGCCCTGCTGATTTTGCCAGAACGGCAGAGCGACCTGTCGGGCCCACGTGTCGTAGTCTTCTTCCTCGACGCCGCCACGAAGCTGATAAGAAAGTTCCAGCTGCACCATGCCTTCATGATGCACCGTTCGAGCGTTGATGAGAAGGGGGTTGTTAGGGACTTGCGTCACGTATTCACCTTCAGGAGATCGCGCGCGGTGTTGCAGTGATCAGAAGTTTGCC
>JBBSNE010000402.1:0-2829 GCA_038232815.1 Euzebyales bacterium
ACCCTCGCATGGCTCACATCGACGACGATGACCTGTGGGCATTCTTGGAGCAGGCGAAGGAAGCCGGCAAGATCCGGGCGTACGGGATGGCGCTGGGCCCAAAAATCGGGTGGCTGGAGGAGGGAGTCCACGCCATGCGGAACCGTTCCCTGCCTGGGTCCGGTATGGCCGCGACTCAGATGATCTTCAACCTGTTGGAGCAAGACCCCGGCAAAGAATTGCTGGAGGTCGCGGAGGAAACCGATCATCGCCTGATCGTGCGGGTGCCGCACTCCTCCGGAATGCTCGAGGGCAACCTGACCGCCGACCACGTCTTCGGAAAGAACGACCACCGCCGCCATCGGCCCCGCTCATGGCTGGTCGAGGGGGTCCAAAAGGTTGCGACCCTGGATTTCTTGTCCCAGGACATGACGTTGGGTCAAGCCGCCCTGAAGTGGGTGTTGTCCCACCCGCGCTGTGTCACCACCCTGCCAAACATCTATGGCAGCGACCAGATCGCAGAGTTCTCGGCGGCGCCCAACAAGCGCGACCTGACCGCTGCCGAGCTGACCCGCATCCAAAACCTCTATGCCGACAACTTCGGTGTCGTTCCCGAGCAGAGTCCTGACACGGTCAAGGTGAACGGCGGTCTTGGCTGACCAGGCGGCCCAATCGATGCCCGGCGACGACCGTTCGTCGGCGGCCGAGGCCGCCCAGGTCGACCGGCCCGATGACGATGCCAAGTACAACCCCTTCGCCCAGCCACGACCCGATCTGCTGCCGTCATGGGACAGGGGGGCTCGCAGCAGCGATGTCCATCTCACGCGGGACCAGGCCGAACGGGTCATCCGGCGGGCCCTGCAGTTGCAACAAGCCGAGCAGATCGGACCGCGCGGCGGGATGAGCCTGGCCGACGTCCAAGAGGTGGCGGCCCAGGTCGGCGTCGAGCCCGACCTGGTCCGGCGCGCATTGAAAGACGTCCGCCTGGCCTCGGCCGCGGAGTACGAACCCAGCCGGACCGAACGGCTGTTGGGGCCAGCACGTGTGGCCGGTGCAGTTGTCATCGACAGTGACCCGGTCACCGCCCGGACGGCCACGACCGCCTGGATGACCAACGACGAGGGAATGAAGCGCACCGGGTCCCGTCACAACGTGGATCGCTGGGTCAAGGACAAACGGTTGTTGGTGGAGGTCCGCCGCGGGCTTCAGGCAACCCGAGGAAACGGTGCCTTGCGCGACCTGAAGTCGGTCAGCGTCGACGTCCGCGCCGACGACGACGGCAGCATCGTGTACGTCGACGCCGACACCAGTACGGTCCAGCGCGCAGTTGCCATAACTGCTGTGTCAGGGGTTCTGGGCGGCATCGCACTCGGGTTGGGGGCGGCCGGGGTGGCCCCCGACACCGCGGTCATCTCAAGTGATGTGGCACAGTTCGCCGTCGGCTTCCTGGGCTCGGCTGCCGCTGGCGTAGGCACGGCCGCCCTGGTGGCACGAACCTGGATCGCCAAGGTCCGCGAAGGCGTCGATGTCGCGTTGGACGGCATCAGCATGACGACCATGCACCCGGAATTGCCGCCCCCACCCCCCAGCACGGTCGGCTGGCGCCGTACCGCCCTTCGGTGGTTGGGCGGAGACCGCTAGATGGGCGATCCTTCGACAGCTACCAGTGCCTCGTTGTTCGACCGAGCGACGGCCGTCATCCCCGGGGGCGTCAATTCTCCTGTTCGCGCCTTTCGGGGGGTTGGTGGCACACCCCGGTTCATGGCCCACGGCGAGGGTTCCCAGGTCACCGACGAAGACGGCAACAGCTACATCGACTACGTCATGTCCTGGGGTCCTCTGATACTGGGCCATTCACGACCTGAAGTGGTCCAAGCCGCCACCGCCGCCGTCGAGGCCGGCTCTTCCTACGGTGCCCCGACCAGGGGAGAGGTCGAGCTTGCGGAGGAGATCGTCGCCCGTGTGCCGGGGGTGGAGATGGTGCGGTGCGTTTCTTCAGGGACCGAAGCGGCGATGAGCGCCATCCGGGTCGCCCGCGGTCACACCGGCCGCAACAAGGTCGTCAAGTTCGCCGGCCACTATCACGGTCATGCGGACAGTCTGCTGGTGGAAGCAGGGTCCGGAGTTGCCACGCTGGGCCTGCCAAACAGCCCCGGCGTGACCCCCGGGGCGACCCAGGACACCATCGTCGTGCCGTGGAACTCACGTGACGCGGTGCACAAGGCGTTCGTGGACCACGGGCCCGACATCGCGGTGGTGGCCTGCGAACCGGTTGCGGCAAACATGGGACTGGTGCCGGCCGCGGAAGGCTTTCACGCGTTCCTGCGGGACATCACCCGTCGGCACGAGGCGTTGTTGCTGGTCGACGAGGTGATGACCGGCTTTCGCCTGGCCCGGGGCGGCGCGACAGAACTGCTGGGGTTGGAACCCGACCTGGTCGCCTTCGGCAAGGTCGTGGGGGGTGGGTTTCCATTGGCGGCCTTTGGTGGCCCGAGGGAGGTCATGGAACAACTGGCCCCCGTCGGGCCGGTCTATCAAGCGGGCACCCTCAGCGGGAACCCGGTCGCAGTGGCTGCGGGGCTCGCGCAGTTGCGACTGTTGGACCAGGCTGCCTATGACCGGTTGGAGGAACTGGCGACCCGCTTGATCGACGGTTGGACCGACGTTTTTGACACCGCCGGCATCCCCGTCGTGATCCAACGGGTGGCGAGCCTGTTCGGCCTGTACTTCTCCACCGGGGCGGTCCAGGACTACGACGACGCCAAGGCCGCCGATCACGACCGGTACGCCCGGTTCTTCCACGGCATGTTGCAACGGGGCGTCTACCTGCCGCCGTCGGGCTTTGAGGCC
>JBBSNE010000403.1:0-2825 GCA_038232815.1 Euzebyales bacterium
CGGTGTCACGGTCCAACTTGACCGCCAGGTTTTCCATGTCCGCCTGGAACCCGGGCTTGTCCATGATCTGCTCGGCGATCAGGTGGGGGACCTTGTAGCGGGTGCCCAGGGTGCCCCGCTCGGCGCGATCCAGGGCCATGACCGCCTGTCGTCCGACGAAGGCCCCCAGCCCCATGTGGTCGGGGCGTTGATAGCGGTCGGTGAACCGCCCCCGTAGTTCCGCCGCGGTGGCGGGCTCTGCCGCAGTGACCTTGGCTGCATCAGGGCGGACCATCGACAGGATCTGTTGCCACGGGCGCCAGGGGCGGCGGGGTTGCGCCAACAACAACAGCTCGCCGGGGGACAATCGGTTTCCACTGGCACGCTCTTTGGGCAGCCAGGTCACCCGTACCGGCTGGACGGTGACGTCCTCCGCGATCTGGCGATCGGTCAGATCCCCCACCTCGATGACAAGATCCCCAGGGAAGTGTTCGGTCGCCCAACGCCGGATCAACGCCCGTTCGGTCGTCGAGCCGATGTCGGCGACGACCAGTGTCTTCGGCTCTGCCATGAACGCGGACCCTACGGGGTGGGCGGGGCGTTGAACAATGGAGAGGGGCAGACTTCAGGCGGCGGAGCCCAGGTAGGCCGCCCGGATCTTTGGGTCATCCAACAAATGATCGGTTGTGTCCTCCGCGATGACCTCACCCTGGACCATCACGTAGCCACGACTTGCGACGCGCATGGCCGCGCGGGCATTTTGCTCCACGAGCAGCAGGGTGGTCCCACGCTGCACCAATTCCAGCAACACCTTCACGACCTCGGCCACCTTCAACGGGGCCAGCCCCAGCGACGGTTCATCCAACAGCAGGACCCTCGGACGCGACATCAGACCTCTGGCAATCGCCAACATCTGCTGCTCACCGCCGGACAACGTGCCCGCGTACTGCTCGCGACGTTCCTGCAGCGCGGAGAACAACGTGAAAACCATGTCAAGATCCGGTGCGATGGCGTCGCCGGGTCGCTGATAGGCGCCCAGCCGCAGATTGTCCTCCACACTCAACCCACCGAATACCTGCCGACCTTCAGGAACCAAAGCCAGCCCGGCCTTTGCGATGCGTTCGGCGCTTTGTCCGGTGACGTCCTTGTCGTCAAGCCTGATGGTTCCTGCCGACGGTGCCATGAGTCCGGACAGGACCCGCATGAGCGTCGTCTTGCCTGCCCCGTTCCCACCGATCAGGCAGACAGCTTCACCTTCGTGGACGTCCAAGTCGATCCCGCGAAGCGCGCGAATCTGCCCGTACGCTGCTTCTACGCCACGCACCTCGAGCAGGGACGTCCCTGCATCCGCTGGCGTCGTCATTGCTGTTCCTCTGTGCCGAGATACGCCTCGACCACGCTCGGGTCCGCCTGTACTTCAGCGGGGGTGCCGCGTGCCAGCAACTGTCCGAAGTTCAGGACGAAGACCGTGTCGGACAGTCGCATGACGGTCTCGATGTGGTGTTCGACCAGCAGAATTGCGGTGCCGGTTGCGGCTATCCCCCGGACAAGGTCGCCGACCTCGTGGGATTCGGCGTCGTTCAACCCAGCCATCGGTTCGTCGAGTAGCAACAGGCGGGGCTGGGCGGCCAGTGCACGGGCCAGTTCCACGCGCCGCTGCAGTCCATACGGCAGATCACCTGCACGCGCCGGGGCGAAGTCGCTCAGTCCCATCTGGTCCATGGCCGCTTCTGCCTGCCGGTGTACCGCACGTTCTGCTGCGTAGTGTCGGGGTAGCCGCATTGCCGAAGACAGGACGCCGGAGTGGCCGTGGCGTGTGGCGCCGACCAGTGCGTGTTCGCGGACGCTCATGGCATCGAAGAGTTCGAGATTTTGAAATGTTCGAGCCATCCCCAACTTTGCGATTTTGCTGGCTGACCACCCCGTCACGTCCATATCGGCAAAACGGATGGTTCCCGACGTCGGACGATCCACCCCGCAGAGCAGGTTGAACAGCGTTGTCTTCCCGGCCCCGTTGGGCCCGATGAACGCGGTGATGCCCTCATCACCGATGTCAACGGTCAGGTCGTCCACCGCTGTCACCCCGCCGAACCGACGCGTCAGTGCGCGGGTCTTGAGAATGGTCACAACGCGTCCGCCGACGCCGTCTCGGTTTGGGAAGAAGAAGCGCCCGCGCGGCGGGCACTCGCCCAGTCAACGACAAAGTCCGCAAGCCCCTTGCGGAAGGCCACCAGTACCGCGACGAGCAAAAGGCCGTACACCGCGATCTCATAGGGGCCGCTTGCGCCCTTGACCACCAACGGGACGATCTCACGGGCACCCTCGGTGACCAGGGTGACGAACAGTGCACCGACGAGCGCACCCCAGACCGACCGCAGCCCTCCTACTGTCGCGATGACCAGAAACTGAATGCTGGTCAGCAAGCCGAAGGCATCGGGGGCGATGTAGGTGACGGTGTGGGCATACAAACTGCCGGCCACAGCGGCATACAGCGCACCGACGACAAAGACACCGACCTTCGCGCGGACGACCTCCACGCCGCTGCACGCTGCCGCCACCTCGCTTGCGCCTGTGGCTCGTAGCGCGCGGCCTGTCTTGGAGTCGACGATGTTGTGCGCCACCAAGATGCCCAGTCCCAGGATGCCCCACGCCAGCAAGAACATGCTGGTGTCGCTGCGCAGGTACGTGGCCCCCATCGCGAGTTTGGGGATCCCGCCGGTGCCGGCCGAACCGCCCGTCGTCCCTGCAGCGAACACAACGAGGTAGAAAAAGAACAACCCGAAGGCGAGTGTCCCCATCGCGAGGAAGTGACCGCTCAGGCGAAAGACCGCCAAGCCCAAGACTGC
>JBBSNE010000404.1:0-2818 GCA_038232815.1 Euzebyales bacterium
AAAGCGCCGAGTGGGCCGGCGACGGTCACGCGGACTGGGTCGCGGCGGGAGAGTTGGTGGATCACTTCGACATCGGCTACACCGGGGTTGGGGGTGGATTGTTCGTCACCTTGCCCGACACGGCAGTGGGGATTTATCGAACATGTACCGAGAACGAGGAGCTGTGCAGTGGCCCCTTCGATCTATGACGGCCTGCCTGCTGCGGGGATCAGCAAAATGTTTCCGCGCGCAACAATTCAGCCCTCTTGGTCGAGGGGGGTGCGCGACAGGACTTCACGTGCAGAACGGGCTACGGCCTCATCGATCATCCGGCCGTCGGCGGCCACGGTCGCACCACCGTCCGCCGCGTCCAGGCGGGCCAACACGTCCTGCGCCGAGGCCACCTTCGCAGGTGAGGGGGTGAACGCCGCGTTGATCACTTTGACCTGAGCCGGATGGATGGCCGACCGGGACCGAAAGCCCTGTCGTCGCAGTGTCTCACAACCAGACGCCAACGCCTCCAGATCGCGGAAGTCCGTTGATACCGGTCCGGTTGGCGGGGCGATCCCGGCCGCGGCCGAGGCGGCGACCACGACCGCCCGGTAGGGCCACAGCTCACGTTGGTCTGCGCTGGGGTCAAGGCCCAATTCGGCGGCCAGGTCGGCCTCGCCAAGGGCAAGGTTGGCCACTTGTGGTCCAGCGGCAATCTGGGCTGCGTCCATCAACCCCTGGCCGCTTTCGATCAGCCCCACCACTGCGAAGTCCCGGTCCAACCCCAGCCGGGCTCGCCTCTGCTGTAACGCGCTTGCGGCCGAACCCATCACATCGACTGTTGCCTTCGCCACCACCACGCCGGCAAGACGGGGATGGGCCACCGCGACGATGTCGTCGTCGACCGTATCGGCGTTGACGCGCACCCAGATCTGCCGGCCGGCCAGGCCGCTTGCAGGCGCTCTGTCCAAACCTGAGTTGTCCAGGCCCGTCAGCCAGTCGGCGACCATGTCACGTGCAGTTTGTTTCGCCGCGGGGGCGACCGCGTCCTCCAAGTCAGCGATGAGGGCATCCGCACCTCGTGACCCGGCCTTGGCCAAAAGCTCTGGCTGGTCACCGGGGACGTAGAGCCAACTGCGGGGGCGGCGGCTGATCATGGTCGACCTATACCACCAGGCGGGTGACCAGAGGACCAGCATGTCCGGCAACGCATCCCCGGCCGGGATCTCGGCCCAGCGCCGCGACGGGATGCTGAACAGGTCGGTAGTGGGGTACGTCGTCGGCGGTTTCGAAGTTGCCGAACGGCACGGGTGAGGGGTGCGCGGAATGGCGCATCCGTCGGGGGTGGACCCCCTCGTTCAGATGCCAGGTCGCGGGATGGTTCAACATGCTGATCGCGGTGTCGTACAGCCTCCGGATTGGGCGGTACGAGTGACCTCCGCAGCCACGAAATAGGTCGGGGGAGTCAGCTTCAGTTTATCGGCCACCCCGGCGTAACTGCCGCCGCACCTGTCAATCTCCGCGGGCGTCCCCGCGAATGTAAAGGATCGACCGTGTCGTCTGGACATGCCTCCATCATCGCATCCACGTCGCCTGCGCGGAAATGGCCGCGGGAGGTGATGTTGGCCGAAGAGGCGCTGGATTCGCTTCTGGGCCCCGATCATGTGGCACCGGAGGTCAGGCGACGTCGATGTCGCCGAGGGGTCCGCCACGGACCCGGCCGCCCTGGGCCAAGCGGGGATCATTCCCGGCTGGCCGGGGGGTTGAGGACTTCCTTCCGCGGCTGCTGCGCTTCCTCCAAGGGGCGGCTGAGCCTGCGAGCCTGGCGGCGGCACGCCGTCTGACAACGGGGCTCGGGCGGCCAGTCGTCCGCAACCGTCATTCGCGTGAAGGTGCGACCCGCGCCCCCACCCCGTTGTTTGAACCGGAGCTCGCCGCCGAAGGCCGGGGAATCGTGCCTAACGTGTGCTTTCCGACCGCCATCATTCTTACGAGGGCAACACTTGGATCTTTTATGGCATGGCTACAGCCGCATCGGCGTGGCCCGCCTGATCCCCTCTGCCGAATAGACAGCCCATACTGGGTTCGTTGTGACGGACCGAATTCGAACGAAGTCACGATTGCCCCTGACCGCGCTTTTGGCGGCCCAGGCTGTGTCGGTGACCGGCAATCGGATTGCGTTGCTGGCCATCCCCTGGTTCGTCCTGCAGACCACCGGCAGCGCCACGCAGGCCGGGGTGGCGGCCGCCGCCAACACCGTCCCTGCCATGATTGCGGGCCTGCTCGCGGGTCCGTTGATCGATCGGGCCGGCTTCAAGATCACCAGCGTTGCTGCCGACGTGGCCAGCGGCCTGACGATTGCGGCCATCCCGTTGCTGCACCAGGCAGACCTGCTGACCCATCCGGCGCTGCTGGGATTGGTCTTCTTGGGCGCACTGTTGGACGCTCCGGGAGAGATTGCCCGACGGTCATTACTGCCCGATCTGGCCGGCCATGCCGGGGTCAGCATCGACCGCGCGGCCAGCCTGCACGAAACAATCTTTCGAACGACCCAACTGCTGGGCGCTCCCTTGGGTGGGGTGCTCATCGCCAGCCTTGGTGCCACCCAGGCACTGCTGGTGGACGCAGGCACCTTTGCCATGTCGGCGGTACTGGTCAGTCTCTTCGTCCGTCTGCCGCGCACGGCCCTCGGGGCGGCTGATGCATTCGAGAACACCCAGACATACCTCACGCAGATCGCTGATGCCTGGCGTTTCCTTCGACAAAGCCAACTGCTGCGCAGCCTGGTCGGTGTGTTCATCGGGGCCAACATTTTGGAGAATGGCTTCGTCCAGGTCCTTCTTCCCGT
>JBBSNE010000405.1:0-2809 GCA_038232815.1 Euzebyales bacterium
CCCTCTTCAACACCGCCATCACCGTAGATCCCCGCCCGGTCCGATGGAATGCCCGCCACTCGGCAGAGGCCCGACGGGTCATGGTCGCCCTCGACACCTCCCGGGACCGGATCGGGGTGCAGGCCGGACTTCCCGGCGCGGTCTACAACGCCTACACCGGCCAGCACGACCTCGGCTGGTCCCGCCACGAGCACTTCGGCACCGACGCCTGCCTGACCTGTCTGTACTTCCCAACTCCTCGGCCCGTCACGAACAGCCCAGGTCGCCGACGCCCTCGCCGAGCCCGAACCACGGATCGCGCTGTACTACGTGACGAACACCCCGATCGGCGAACCACTCCCGCGCGACGCTCTCACATCTATCCAGGGCACCGAACCGGCATGGGCCGATCAGTCCCTGCTGGATGACATCGCCACCCGACACGACCTGTCCGACGACCACATCGACACCTACCGGCATGCCCACATCGATCAGTTCTACGGACAGGCCGTCTGTGGCGGCGCACTGCTACCCGTCCCGCAAGCACAGGCTGTGGTCGTGCCTCTACCCCGCGTCTCCGCGGCCGCCGGGATCATGCTGGCCGTCCAGACCGTCGCCTCCACCTCCTACACGCTCCGTCCCCACCTGTCCGCCGTCCCCGCCGGGCGACTCGACCTGCTCACACGACCGAGTCCGTACACCAGTCCACTGGCTCGCATCCCCGGATGCATCTGTGACGACCCGGACTACCGTGACGTCCACCAAGCCCGCTGGGCCGACGCTGACTCCAACGGGTAGTTGAGCCCTCGGAGGCCATTCAGATCTCCGATGCATCGGAGGTCCCATGCATAAGCAATATGGGTTCGTGCGGCCGTCGATCACCCGTCCGTAGCCACGGCTAGGCGCTCCGTCAAGATGTACCGATATTCCCCCGATTGCCGGGGGCGGGGCGGCCCCTCAGCCACGTGGGTCGGGCCGCTATCAGAGGCCTGGCCGGGTGCAGAGAGCAGCCTGATGGTTCTGTAGGGGTAGGCGCTGGGGCCCGCGGCCGTAGCGTCAAGGATCCCGGTGGGATGACTCATTAGCAGCCCGTCACCGTGTTCGGTTGACCTGATAACGACATGTCGCCCGCCGGGATCCGCCGCGGCCTGACTCAAGAGAGGAGTGGGTTCTTCCCCCCACATCAGGACTGTCGGCCGTGGCTGTCCATCCCTGCAACACGAGGAGACCGTCATGGCCCAACCCGTCCCGATCATTGGCATCGACCCGCACAAACGCTCCCACACCGCCGTCGTCTTGGACGACTGCGAGGAGATCATCGCCCACCTCCGCATCGACGCCGGCCACCGCCAGGCCGACCAGCTCCTTGCATGGGCACCCCCCGACCCGGCGCGGGTGTGGGCGATCGAGAACGCCACCGGGCTGGGTTACCTGCTGGCCCAGCAGCTCGTCGCTCGCGGCGAAACGGTCGTGGATGTCCCCGCGACCATGGCGGCGCGGGCACGCAGTCTGTCGGGCAAGTCGGGCACCAAGACCGATGCCCACGACGCCCGCTCGGTGGCCATCGCCGCGGCCCATCACCGCAGCCTCCGGCAGGTCGCGCCGGAGGACCTCACCACCGTCATCGGCCTGCTGTTGGACCGACGGTGGCAGCTGGTGTCCCAGCGGCAACGGACCATCTGCCAGCTCCACGCCACCCTCACCGATCTCAACCCGGCTGGGGCGAAGACGCACCTGACCTGCGACAAGACCGTTGCGCTACTGCGCAGGATCCGGCCGGCCACCACGGTGGAGGCCTCCCGCAAGCAGGTCGCCCAGGAACTGCTGGAGGACTGGCGGTGGCTCAACCGGCGCATCCCGCCCGCCGAGGACCGACTCTTCCGTGCCGTCGCTGCCCACGGCACGAGCCTGACCTCGATCTACGGCATCGCCGACTTGGGCGCGGCCACGATCATCTCCATCGTCGGTGACGTCACCCGCTACCCGACCGCCGGGCACTTCGCCGCCTTCTGTGGCACCGCCCCGCTGCAGGCCTCCTCCGGCGATGTCATCCGCCATCGCCTGTCGCGGCGGGGCAACCGGCAACTGAACAAGGTGCTGCACGTCGCGGCCCGCTCCCAGGTCCGCAATGGCGCGCCCGGCCGGGCGTACTTCCTCCGCAAGATCGAGGAGGGCAACGGCCACCTCGAGGCGCTCCGCAAGCTCAAGCGCCAACTCGCCACCGTCGTGTACCGACGACTGCTGGCCGACCAGGCGGTTCGGGGCGGACAAGTGGAGACGAGACCGAAGTCCGCGTGACCGGATCCCACCCCGTTACCGGTTCTTGAGTCGAGTCACGCCCCGAACCACCCCGCACCCTACGCCCACCACGCTCCGCCGGAACCCGGACCTGGGACCACCTCGCCGCGCCCTCGCTCACACACCACAATCAAGGCCCTTGACACAGAGAGGGTTCGCTATCGCAGGTTGGCAGCCGCGCTGTAGTCCCCGCTGTGCGCGGTCTCCGCAAGGGGTCCAGCCGCCCTCATTACTCGATCAGTCGGGGGGACGCGCCAGGTCCGGACCTGCCGAAAGGATGGCAATCCTTGCCAAACAAGGCGTATGTTGCGGACATGACGACGATGAACATCTCGCTGCCCGAGCCGCTCAAGGCGTTCGTCGACGAGCAGGTCGCGCGCGGCGTGTACAACTCTACGAGTGAGTACGTGCGCGAGCTGATCCGCCGCGACCATGAACGGTCGCGCCTGCGGGACCTGCTGCTGACTGGGGCCAAGTCGCCCGCCGACGTGGATGTCAATGACGCGTTCTTCGCGGAGTTGCGGGACCGCGC
>JBBSNE010000406.1:0-2804 GCA_038232815.1 Euzebyales bacterium
CGTTACCTGGGTGGGCGCGGCCTGACGCATGACGCGGGTCGCAGTCATCGGCGGGGGGATCATCGGTCTGGCCACCGCACGCGAACTGGCCGTGCGGGGCGCACGTGTCATCGTGTTGGAACAAGGCATGATCGCCTCGGGCACGTCAAGCCGGGGCGAGGGAAACATCCTGGTCAGCGACAAGCTGATCCCGACCGAGGCCAAGCTGGCCCTCCGTTCACTGGAATTGTGGCGACGCTTCGCTCAAGAGACTCCGCAGTCGTTTGAGTACGAACCCAAAGGCGGCATCATCACCGCAGCCAACCCGCGACAGCTGGAACTGCTGACGGCACAGGCGGGTCGGCAGCAGGTGTTGGGTATCCGTTCACAGGTCGTGTCGGCAGCTGCGTTGACCGAACTGGAACCACACATCAACCCGGGGCTGTGCGGCGGCGTGGTGTATCCGCAGGACGCCCAGGTCATGCCGATCCAGGCAGTCCTGGCCTTGGGCCAGGCGGCCCGCCTGCTGGGGGTCGATCTGCGTACCAATGCTCGGGTGGTTGGCGTGCAGGGCGGAGGGTCAGGACTGTCGGTGGTCCTGGCCGGCGGCCAGACCGTTCAGGCTGATGCGGTGGTGCAGGCGGTCGGCCCCTGGGCAGGGCAGCTGGCACAGGTGTTGGGGGGTCATGCCGAGGTGTTCCCCCGACGCGGGTTGTTGTTGGTGACCGAGCCGCTGCCGACCGACACCGTTCGTCACAAGGTCTATGACGGCCGCTATGTCGAGGCAGTCGGTAGCGACGATGCCGCAGCCCAGGTGGCCCCGGTCATCGAGTCCACCCAGGCCGGAACAATTCTGATCGGCTCGACCCGAGAGGCCGTGGGTTGGGACAACGAGGTCCGCTGGGACCTGGCAGGGCAGTTGGCGCGCGACGCCACCAACCTGTTCCCCCGCCTGGCCACTGCCCAGGTCATACGGGCCTACCAGGGATTTCGACCTGCGACGCCTGATCATCTGCCGCTGATCGGACCGGATGCCCATGTCGCAGGGCTGTTCCATCACACCGGCCATGAGGGGGCGGGAATCGGTCTGGCCCTGGCATCGGCCGAGGTCTTGGCCGATGCCGTCCTTGATGGGGTGGTCGACCCGGTCTTTGATCCCCGACGGTTCGGCGCCGATGGGGTCACCCATGCCGATCAGCCTGACGGTGACCATCCCATCGTCCTGCGCGCACCGGTTCCAGTCGTTGACGACCCAACGCTTCCCGCAGCAAGACTGGGGGATCGAGATGGCGCGATGTTCTGCGGCATCGGACATTGTCAGGCCTGTGTCGTGCCAGACGAACTGGGCCGCACGGTCAGGACGTGTCTGGATCAGCCCGGGGCCAAACCGGCGCCGCCCCCTGTCGTCGTTGGGACCAACGACGCGGCCGAGGTCTCAGTCGATGTGCTGATCGTCGGTGCCGGTCCGGGCGGGTTGGCGACCGCAGCCCGCCTAGGGTCCACGGCTGTCCGGGTTGGGTTGGTGGACAGGTATGACCGGGCCGGTGGCCAGATCGGTCGTCAACCGCCCCTGACGACCGCACCGGTGGGACCGTATGCCGGGCTGATCACATCTGGCCTGGCCGGTCAGCAGCTGTGTCATTTCAGTGACGCCGAAGTTCTGACGATGCGTCGCATTCACGGCGGCTCGCACCCATTTGAGACAGTGATTCGGCAGGCCGGTGAACTGCGTATCGTCAGGGCGGACACCGTTGTGTTGGCCACGGGGGCGCGTGAAGTCGTTGCTCCCTTTCCCGGCTGGACACTGCCGGGTGTGGTCACCGCCGGTGCGGTCCAGGCCATGCTCAAGCGGTGGGGCCGGTTGCCGTGGCAACGTGTCGGTCTGGCCGGCTCGGGTCCATTGCTGCTGGCCGTGGCCCAGGCCATGCGTCAGGTTGGCCACGCGCCCCTGTTCACCTTGGAGTCCCAGTCGTTGCCGCACCTGGTTGCCGGTGGTGTGACGACGACGGTGCGCTTTCCCGGCAAGGCCGCGTTGTTCGGCCGCTTGGCCACGTCACAACGACCCCGGTTTGGATGGCGGGTGGTCGAAGCCGTGGGCAGCGAAGTCTTGCGGGCGGCGGTCATCGCCAAGGTGGATGTTGATGGACACACCCGTGGTATGCGCACCGTGGCGCTTGACGCGTTGGGTGTCAGCTCGCGGCTGGTTCCAGACGTGGCTTTGGCACGGCAGTTGGGATGCGCGACGCGCGACACCAGTGACGGCGTGGCCTCACAGGTGGTCGTGGATGGACTGCAACAGACCACGGTGGCAGGCGTCTTTGCCGTCGGAGAGGTGACCGGTGTCGGCGGCGCCGACAAAGCCATTGCCGAGGGACGGCTGGCCGGGGCGGTCCTTGCTGCAGCGTCTGGCGCGGGGGCGGGTCCGGGCCTGGCAGGACCGGGTCGTGGGCTGGCTGACCTGCAACGGGACGCCGCCCGGTGGCAGCGCTTTGCCGCAGACCTTGAACGGTTGTATCCCTTCGATCACGCCTGGTCCGGACTGGTCTCAGACCACGTGGTCGTGTGCCGTTGTGAACAGGTCAACGCCGGTCAGGTACGGCAGGCGATCGACGGAGGTGCGCACACGGCTCGGGCGGTCAAAGGGTTGACCCGCGCCGGGATGGGACGATGTCAAGGCGCGGTGTGCTCACCGTTGGTCCGATCGCTTCTGTACACGGCGGGGCATCATGAAACCGGTGATTTGGAATCACGACCGCTGGCTGCCCCCATGTTCATGGACCAGATGGGCCGACTGGCAAGCTCCCCATGACCACCAGCCCCTACGC
>JBBSNE010000407.1:0-2795 GCA_038232815.1 Euzebyales bacterium
CTACGGCGTGGCAACCTTTGACCATCGCGGTCATGGCCGCTCTGGCGGTCCACGGGCACGGGTCAGTGACATCAGCCAACTCAGCGCCGACTTGGCCTTGTACCGCGCCGAAGTGGCCACACGATTTGACCAACCCCAGATCTTGCTGGGCCACTCCGTAGGAGGGGCGGTCGTCCTGCACCACCTGCAACAGGACCACCCACCAGTGAAGGCCGTCGTCCTGAGCGCCCCGTATATTCGCAACGCCGCCCCCGTCTCGGCCCCCCTGAAATTCCTTTCGCCGATCATCGGGCGTGTCGTTCCGGCCGCCCCCACGGTCAAACTGGACGCCAACTCGGTCAGCCGCGACCCGGCCGTCGTATCCGCCTACGAAAACGACCCGTTGGTGTTTCACGGCAAGATTCCCGCCGGTACCGCGGCGACCTTGTTGTCACTGGAGCAGTCGCTGTTGACCCACGCGGACCGGGTCAGCGAACCAACCCTCATCCTGCATGGGGTCGAGGATCAGCTGGCTGATGTTGCCGGTTCACGAGACCTTGCCCGCCGCCTGGGCTCAGAAGTCGTTGAGTTGAAGACCTACGACGGTCTGTACCACGAGGTCTTCAACGAGCCGGAACAAGACGAGGTCCTTGCGGACGTGACGTCATGGCTGGATGATCATCTGTAACGCATGCCGCGTGTGAGCCACAATCGCCTGCGCTTCCTTCCGATATCACTTGCGCTGGGACTGTTCGTCGGTGACGTGATGGCGTTGCTGCTGGACGGGGATCTGACCCTGGGACGGGCGGCGGTGTCCGCGCTGATCTCTGTTGTCGTGTACTCCACGGCCCGCTGGCTGGTCGGACGACGGGCGCACCATGGGTGAGGTATCGGGACTGGTGCTGGCCGGCGGGGCGTCGGTGCGGATGGGGCAGGACAAGGCGGTGATGATGTGGGACGGCCAGCGACTGGTCGACCGGGCGGTCGGTTGCCTACGCCTGATCGCCGACGATGTCGTTGTGGCCAACGGTCGGCGCACCCTGCCTGACCTCGACGTTGCCCAGATCGCTGACCAACCCCCGGGTGTCGGCCCGTTGGGAGGGATCGCTGCGGGACTTGGTCAAGCCGAGCACGATCTGGTCTGCGTCCTGGCTGTCGATCTGCCATATGCAGACCCGGACATGTTCCGCGCATTGATCGAACGGTGGCAGGGCGAGGCAGCGGTCATCCCCACCGGAGCCGGGCAACCCCAACCGTTGCACGCGGTCTGGACGGCCGCAGCCGCACCGGCACTTGGTGTGTTGATCGCCGACGGGGTTCGCTCGGTCGGTCGGGCGGCAGCGGCCCTCGACGCGCTTGTGCTTGACGCCCAGACCACCTCTGAGTTGATCGACCATGACCGCTGGGCAACGAATGTGAACCGTCCCTCAGATGTGGATGCCAGCCACCCGTAGCGTCATACGGGCACGCTCGGGTGGGACGCCGGCGTCGGTGGGCGGGAAGTCACATGCGGCCAGTCCATCCCTCAATGCGGTGGCAATCGTCACCGCGTCGTGGCCGGCGGCGTGGGGCAGGACGCACAAGGTCAACCGCTGCGGATCCCCGGCCCCGTCGACCAGCCAGAACCGGCTTCCCGAGGCGTCCCAACAAATAACCGGATCAACGCCGGAGTCCCACCAGATGTCGGCGGTCTCGCGCAACTCCGGGGCTGGAAGGCGGCGATCGTGACCACACGTCATCGATTGCCATCAGATCCGGGCGACGACACCAGTCGTGCACCTGCTCGGGGTCGGTCAGGCGCCCTCATTCGCGGTCCAACATGGCCGTGCAACGTACCGGTTCGGGACGGTTGTGTCGGCGGCAAACTGCCCTCCCGACCAGGTCTGGCGTCATGCTTACTCCCACGCGTGGCCAAATCCGTGGATACTAGGTCCCTATGGACTTCGATTATGACGAAGACGACGAGTTCGGAGGACGCATCCTCTGGTATCGCGTGGGACTTGCCGTCTTCCTTGCGTTGCTCATCTTTTTGCTTGGCCGTTGCACTGCCAGTGGCAGTGACGTGTCCGATGCGGACTTCCAGACGGCGGTGACCGAGCGAGCCAGCGCGCAGGATGCGTTGAGCGAGCGAAACTCGACCATCGCCGCGCTGCAACAACAGTTGCAGTCGGAGCGCAATGTTGCTGCGGGGGGTTCAGATGTGACCACCGGTCAGACCGATGGTGCGACGCCGGGGCCAGCGGATTCTGACGAACCGGTTGCGGCTGTCGACGCACCGACAGATGATGAGGGCAACAGAATCTATGAGGTTCAGGAGGGGGACACGCTGTCCACAATCGCTGAGAACGTGTACAACGATCCCAGAGCCTTCGGCATCATCGCGTCAGCCAACAACCTGTCGGGGTCCTCTCCTCTGCAGGTCGGTCAACGGTTGATCATCCCTCCGAACCCCGACGCGCAATAGTCGAGGTATTCTGCCACCGTCAGCAAGTTCATTCGACCCTCGCGCCGGACGGACGTCATGGGGGCTGTACAGCCCGACGTCCACCCCTCCCGCGAGTCACATGGTCCAGGATGCGAGCCACCGCGCTCGCGAAAGGCAGAGGTTTCGCCATGACGGCATCCCCATCCGATTCGCCCGAGTCCACCCCCCAGGAGACACCCGAGGAACCGGTTCCTGACACCCCCAGGGTTGAGGCCACCGAGGATTTCTCCCAGCCCCAGACACCCACAGAAGGTGCAACCGCCGCCAGCGCGCCCGCTGAACCCGATGAGGAGTCGGTGCTGCCGTCCGGGGACCCCGAGCCCCAGGCCGA
>JBBSNE010000408.1:0-2790 GCA_038232815.1 Euzebyales bacterium
CGGGCCATGTTGGCCGCACACCTGTTGTGGATGAACACCGAACACGGGCAGGTGGCGGACGCAGAGGCGTGGAACCGCACATTCGATGACCTGCTGGCGTGGACCGGTCCGGAGATCAGCAGCCGTTACAGCGCCCTGAAGAGCACAGAGCAACAGGCTGCTCGTGCCCTGGCGATGTTCGGTTCACCGTTTGCCAAGGACGCCCGAATGGCTGTCGGTGACCCTGCGACCGGGACGATCAGCACTGCGCTGACCCAACTCCAACGGGAGGGTGATGTCGTGAAGGAGGGGCGGGGCACGTGGCGATTCACCGACCCGGCACTGCCCTGGTGGCTGCAGCAGACCTACGGATGATGCTGCGTGGCTCAGGCCGTCGCGGTCGTCGACGGGCCACCGACGTTCGCACCGGCCTGCCGTTGGCTGGCGATGTATTCCTCAAGACGCGTCTGGGCATCGTCACCGAACAGGATCTCAGCCACCTCGCGCAAGCCCGGTGAGCCGAAGATCCGCTCGTCCTCCACCACCAACTCGATCTTCGAGCGCCGACGCATGAAGTCCTCCAGCCGCACGACCATCTCGGTTTCGGCGGCGGTGAACAGTTCGACCCGCAGGTAGTCCGCGCTGTCCATGACGTCTTCAGCCATGCTGGGATCGGCCCGGATGTCCTCCAGCATCGCAAAGGCCCGGCGGCCGTATCGGCGCCACAGCCGATCGCTGAGCGGTTCGGTGTCGGGCTTGTTGCGGAAGCTGTCCAGCTTCATCAGGCGGGCTTGGCGGAAGAACTCGGTTCGGGCTGCTTTGGAGGGTTCGCCGTACCAGTTGTGCAGATCCTGCTCCAGTGGAATGCCCAGCTGTTCGACTTGTTCCGCCACTTCCTCGCCGACGTTCAGACAGTCTGTCAGCTTGCCGCCGAAGATGGTGACCACGCCTCGTTGCTGGTCGGTTTCGATCTCATGCTTTCGGCTGAGGGAGGTCCAGTCGGTCTCGGTCTGATCGCTGCCGCCGCTGGCCACCACCAGGGGCCGCACACCGGATCGTTCGGCGATGACGTCATCCGTGGTGAGTGGCGTGTCCAGGTCCAGGCGTTGGTTGATCTGGTCCAACAAGAAAGCCCGGTCGTCGTCGTTGACCTCTGTGAACGGGGTGTCCACCCGCGTGTCGGTGGTGCCGATCACCGACCGCCGTCCCATGGGGATGACGTAGAACAGGCGTTGGGTGTCGTCGAAGAACGCCAACACGCGGTGGTGGACATTGGTGGTCAACCGCGGGACAACCAGGTGGATGCCTTTGGAGTACACCAGGCGGTGTTCGGTCTGGATGCCCCAATCGCCGTTGAGATCATCAACGAAGGGGCCGGCCGCATTGACGATGGTCTTTGCCGTCATGGTGAACGTCACGTCGCCGTCGACGTCCCGCAGGGTGGCCAACCAGCGGCCCCCCCTTTGTTCGGCGCCGACCAGTTCCACATAGTTGGCCGCCGCGGCGCCTGCCTCGATGGCCGAGCGCACGAATGAGAAGACAAACCGCGCATCGTTGTCGATCAGGCTTGCGTCTTGGTACTGAATGCCCCCGCTGACATGGCGGGTGTCGATGACGGGCTCTTCGCGTTCGACGGCGTCTTGGCTGAGGAGTCTGGGTGGTGCGGTGCCGAACTGACCGATGGCCCAGTAGCCGGCCGCCCCAAGCCCCGCGAACCAGGGCGGGTAGGGGCCCTTTTCATCCAAGGCTGCCAAGAAGCCGATCTCTTTGATGTTGTCGGGGTACGCCTTCATCAGCCGGTTTCGGGAGCGGCAGAGCTTGAAAACCAGCCACAGCTCGTAGTTCTCCAGGTATTTGAACCCGCCCCAGACAAGGTTGGAAGACTCCTGGCTGGTGAACGCCCCGAAGTCACCGCGGTCGATCAACGCCACCGACGCCCCCCGGCCGGCCAACGACGCCGCAGAGACCGCGCCGTTTATCCCGCCCCCGACCACCAGCACGTCGACGATGGCGTCACGCATGCGATCGATATGAGCCTGACGCAGGGGCATGCCCCTTACGGTAGCGCTTGGACCTGGTCATCAAGGAAGCGTTGCTCCACCGCGTTGTCGGTCAGTTGGCGTGCCGTGTTGAAGGCACCCCGCGCCGCTTCAGTGTGTCCCAGGGACTTCAGGAACTGGGCGCGTGCGGCATGAAACAGGTGATAGCTCGACAACTGTGGTTCCAGGCGGTCGATCAGCGACAAACCGGCGGCGGGGCCGTCTGCCATGCCATGAGCGACCGCAGCGTTCAGTGCGACGACAGGGCTTGGGTCCATGACCTGGAGGGTGGCGTACAGGCCGGCGATCTGGGACCAGTCGGTCTCGTCATACGTGAGGGCCCCGGCATGCACCGCCTGGATGGCCGCCTGCAGCTGATAGGGCCCGGGGCGCCCTTGGCGGAGTGCCTCCTGAACCAGCGAGGCACCCTCCTGAATGGCATTGCCGTCCCAGCGGCTGCGATCCTGGTTCTGCAGCAACACGAGACGGGCACCCGAGATGTCAGACCCGCGGGTGCGGGTCTGCCGACGGCTGTCGATCAAGACCATCAACGCCAGGAGTCCGGTGACCTCGGGTTCATCGGGCATCAGACGGTGCAGCAACCGGCCCAGGCGGATGGCCTCACCGGTCAATCTGACATCCATCAGCCGGTCCCCGTCCCGTTGGACGTAGCCCTGGTTGAACAGCAGATACACCACCCGCAGGACCGGAGGTAGCCGCTGGGGTAGTTCGTGGTCATCGGGTACACAAAAGGCCATCCCGGTGGCCTTGA
>JBBSNE010000409.1:0-2774 GCA_038232815.1 Euzebyales bacterium
GCTGAGGCCAACCATCCCTTCTGGGACCGTGACGGTGTCCACGAGATCATCAGGTCGTGGCGCAAGGTCGTGGACAGCTATGAGGGCGACCGCATGATGGTCGCCGAGGCCTGGGTCAAGCCAGAGCGGTTGCGCCGCTATCTGCGACCCGACGAATACCACCAGTCGTTCAACTTCGCGTTGGTCGAGGCCGAGTGGGATGCAGCCCAGTGGCGCGACATCGTCGCACGCTCAACCGCCGCCGCCGTCGACGTGGGATCCTCACCGACCTGGACGTTGTCCAACCACGACATCATGCGCCCCGCGACCCGGCTGGGGCTGCCGCAGCCCAGTCGCTGGCGGGAATGGCTGGTCGACGGTCCCGCCTCGGCCCTGGACGCGGCCGCGGGTCGCCGGCGCGCGCAGGCCGCCGCCCTGTTGATGCTGGCGTTGCCCGGTTCGGCCTACTTGTATCAGGGCGAGGAACTGGGGCTGCCGGAGGTCTGGGACCTGCCGGTTGCCGTGTTGCAAGATCCGGTGTGGGACCGTTCCGGCGGGACGGAGAAGGGCCGCGACGGGGCACGGGTTCCGCTGCCGTGGACACGTGACGGGTCATCGTTTGGATTCGGCTCCGACGGCGCCTGGTTGCCGCAGCCCGACATCTTTGGATTGCTGTCGGTCGAAGCGCAACAACAGGAGGAGGGATCCACCCTGGCGTTGTATGAGGTCGCTCTGCGGTTGCGGCGTCAACACCTGCCAGCCGACGAATCACTTGACTGGCTGGACCTACGCGACGATGTCGTGGCCTTCAGCCGTTCGTCCGGGCTGATCAGCGTGACGAACTTCGGCAACGATCCGAGCACGCTCCCCGCCGGTCAGGTGATCGTGTCGACGCGTCCAGTCGCCGGTCGCACCGCTCAGGGCGAATCGACGGTCTGGCTTGTCGCTGACAACCATCCCGGTTGACGCCCGGCGGCGTCGAACGAACCGACCCAGGACCGGGCTCGGTCCAGCGCCAGCCAAGCCGCGGTGGTCTCGGGCAAGGACGGCTGGCCGTGCCGGCGCAAGTCGTCGCGTACCTTCCAGGACCGCAACAACTCGGCAAGGGCGGCGTCAAACGGCGTCGATGGCTGCATCACGGGTGATCGTATGCCGCAGTAACTTGCCACTTCCATGGCCACCTGGGGTCAGCTTGTGGCAGCGACCAGGCCGTAGGTCAGCTCCACCGGAGCGATCTGCCACCGGGCGTCGTCCAATTCGACCATCATCGCGGCCAGCGCAGCCGCCGACGTCGGTGCCAAGACCTCCACGTGCCCGATGTTGACCGGCCGCCCCAGGTCGTCACGTTCACGGCGATGATGGACCACCGTGCCGACCATCCGCACCGCCGTTTCGATCCGTGACCAGGGGTCTGGCGCCCCCTCGGCAACCGTGACGCTGACCATGACCAGATGAGCTGAATCGGTTTCCGGGTCGGGCGTCGGTTCGATCAGCATTCCCGCATCCTTGACCGCCGAGACGACGTCGACGTCGGTGGGTGGCCCCACATCGATGGCGACCATCTGCCAACTGCGGGGGGTCGCCCAAGCCAGATGGGTCGTGGCGTTCCGCAAGCCGTCGGCGGTGGGTGCGACAGGGGTCACCACGATGTCGGTCGGACGGGCCACCTGTGCCACGGCCTGCGCCACCGAGCCGTCCACACGCAACGTCGCGTGGGCCAGATCGCGCAATTCGATGGGAACCTGACCGGTCTGAGCACTTCCGGCCCCATCCCTTGCCATGACAACGACCAGGCTGGACTGGGTGTTGTGACTCAGTCGCTGGGCCAGCTCCGCGGCCAAGCTGATCCCACGCTCACCGCCAGCAGCCAGATGGTCGTCAGAGACGGGGACCAAGACTCGTTCAAAGGGATCGGCGGCGGGACGCACCACCGCCAATGGCACATTCGAGCGGCCCATGACCGAGTCGATCAATTCCCCGAAGACGTTGTGGCTGGTCGATTCTCCCTGCCACCCCATCAGCACCAGGCTGGCTCCCTGCTCATCCACGGTGTCGAGCACTGCATTCGGCACACGCTGCCCCTGCACCACCTGCGGACGGACCTGCGCACCGTACTGCTGTGCTGCGTCGGCCGCGCTGGTGACCGCCTGCCGTGCCTGCTCTTTGGCCTTCTCATCACTGGCCGTGGTGATGACCGATATGGGAACGACCGTTCCGTCGTCTGGACGCGCGATCAGTGCCGCCAGACGTCCCAGCCATGCAGCGGTTGCGGGACGCGCCAGCGGGACCACCACAACACGACCAAGAGTCATGGGAATCGGCCTCACATCAGCGGGTCGGAGCTTTAGATCTGACGACTTCTGCGTACAACGCTACCAGGGTCTAGTCCGCTTCCCCCGCGGGGTCGGGGTTCACAACCGTTGCCCAGCCCTGCAGATGGATGCCGCCGTTTTGCCGCGTGACGCGCATGTCCAGATCTGCCTCCCCGTCACGCACGTCAACGACGGTGGCGGAGTAGGTCAAGACGTCGTGGGGCCAGGCCTGCTCGCGCCACTGCACCTTGAGGCGCTTCACCCCGTCAACGCCGAACCGTTCCGTCAGATAGCTGGCCGCCGTCCCCATCTGCAGCATCCCGACCGCGAATGGCCCGGGGAAGCCTGCCGCCTGGGCGAACTCGGTGTCATGGTGGATGGGGTTGAAATCGCCGGATGCACCCTGATAGCGCATGAACCGGTTGACGGTCAGTTCGTCGTCGGTCCACGACTGCAGGTCATCGCCCACTTCGAGGGTATTGA
>JBBSNE010000410.1:0-2759 GCA_038232815.1 Euzebyales bacterium
CGACGATCCATTGCAGCTCGCTGGCCGTGGCACCCAGTTCGCTGACGAGGGTTGGCAAAGCGACGTTCAGGATGGTGTTGTCCATCCCGATGATGACCAGGCTGAGGGAGAGGACCGCGAGGGCCTGCCAGCGGCGAGCTAGGCAGGCGTAATCGGATCCCCCGTGCGGATCGTGCCGCCTGTCAGAATCTGACAGTTCAGTCCCGACCGGTTGATCAGCGGCTTGAAGACCGGTTTGTCGACCACTTTCTCCAAGTACGTGCAGGGCACGTTCAGGCGTCCGCCGTACAGCGTGACGTCGCCGACTTGAAACTCCTTGCCGACCAGGTGATTCAGTGGCACACCCTGGGTGATGAGGTTCCGACGGGTCTCCTCGGGCCGTAGTTCGATGTTGTGGTCGCGTTGCAGTGCGTCAAGCACCTCTGCCTCGATCAAGGTGACCTGCCGGTTCTCGTGGGGACGGTCGGAATACCGTCCTTGACCAGTGGCGTAGCGATCCCCGCCCAAACCGACACCTGCGATGGCTTGGACATCCTGGAGTGGCGTCATCGTCTCACCGGCAGACGTGGCGGTGTAGATATGCAGCAGTTGGCCCGTCCAGGTCAGGTTCGTCGCGCTCATGGTCCCTTATCATGACGGAAGTGAAGGACCACCGCGATTCGCTTCGGCAACTCGTTCGGGCCGCCGGCGACGGTCGGCTGGACGATCTGTGCCATCAGCACAACGTTGCGATCTTGGGTGCCCATGGGAGCGCGGTGGAGGGGGACCGACCCGCCCGTGACCTGGATATAGCAGTGTGGTTCGCAGAGCCCGCCGACATTGATGTCCTGCTGTCGGTGACACAAGGTCTGTCCGAGCTGGCAGGTGGGGCCCAGATCGACCTCATGGACCTGGGTCGTGCAGATCCGGTCGCGCGCACCCAGGGCCTAAACGGCCTGCCCTTGTTCGAAGACCGTCGGGGACGGTTCGCGGAGTTGACCATCGCGGCGCTGTCAGAACGGATGGACACCGCCTGGCTGCGTCAGCTTGAGCGAAAGGTTTTGGCCGGATGACCCCGCGTCGGATTGACCCGGAGGTCGTCCAGGTCAAACTGCGTCACATCGCGCGACTGCGACGCAACCTGTCCGACCTGGGTGATCTGACGGTGTCGCGACTGACCGATGAGCCGGTCAGCCGACACGCCAGCGAGTGGATCCTGACCCAAATCGCGCAGCTTGCGGCCTCGGCTGCTTCCTATCTGGTCGTGCGGGCGTCAGAGCGAGTACCGACGACGCATCGCGAATCGTTCCGTCTACTGGCATCGGAGAAGGTGATCGATGACGAACTGGCGGAACGGTTGGTCAACCTGGCCGGCATGCGAAACCTGTTGGTGCACCGCTACGACGACATCGATCTTGATCAACTGGCCCAGGGACTATCACGCCTACCGGCTGATACCGACTCCTTCGTCGAACAGGTCACGGCCCACCTCCAAGACCTGCTTGGGGAGGATTGAGGACACCGCGCGGTCAGGAACGATCCCTTAAGACATAGCGCTGGATCTTGCCGGTCGCGGTCTTCGGAAGTTGGTCGACGAACTCGACGGCGCGGGGATATTTGTACGGGGCGATGCTGTTCTTGACGTGGTCTTGCAGGGTCTTGACCGTCTCCTGTCGGTCATCGAATCCCTCACGCAGGACGACGTAGGCTTTGACAAGTGAGCCGCGTTCCTGATCGGGAACCCCCACGACGGCGCATTCAAGCACTGCCTCATGGGCCATCAGCGCGTCCTCGACCTCTGGTCCGGCGATGTTGTAACCCGATGAGACAATCATGTCGTCGGAGCGGGAGGCATACCAAAACCGTCCCTGCTCATCCTGGGTGTAGGCGTCGCCGGTCAGGTTCCACCCGTCGTGGACATAACTGGCCTGACGGTCGTCGTCCAGGTACAGACACCCCGTCGGACCGCGAACAGCCAGACGGCCGATCTGGTCGACAACCTGCTCCCCTGCCTCATCGATGACCTTCGCCTGATAGTTCGGTACCGGCCGCCCCGTTGACCCCGGCATGACATCGTCGGGGGCGTTTGAGATGAAGATGTGAATCATCTCCGTCGATCCGATGCCGTCCAGCAACGCCACGCCGGTGCGTTCCTGCCATGCCTCGAAGGTGGCCTTGGGCAACGTCTCCCCCGCGGATACGCACGTGCGCAGGCTGGACAGGTCGTGATCGGTCTCTGCGATTCGGCGGTAGGCGGTCGGGGAGGTGAAGCACATCGTCGGCCGGTGTTTCTCGATGGCGGCCGCCAGGTTGGGGGGCGAGGGCTCTTCCACCAACACCGTGCTGGCCCCGGCCCGCAGCGGGAACCACAACAACCCGCCGGTGCCGAACGTGAACGCCAGCGGCGGGCTGCCGGTGAACACGTCTTCTGGCTGGGCCTGCAATGCGAACGGCATGTAGGAATCACACGACGCCAGGATGGTCCGGTGGAAATGAACGGTCGCCTTGGGCCGGCCGGTGGTACCAGAGGTGAACGCCAGCACACAGGGGTCGTCCGCTGCGGTGTCGCACGGCTCAAAGGTGTCGGGTGCCGCTGCGACCAGCCGGTCGAACTCGGTGTCGCCGCCGAAGTAGCGGACGTCGGTCAGCACATCGCTGTCTGCCGCGGTCGCCTCCATCTCCTCATCCAACCGGTGGTCGCAGAGGGCCAGGCCAACCTGGGCTTTGTCGACCATCTGAGACAGTTCCTTGTGGCGAAACAGCGGCATGCTGGGCACCGC
>JBBSNE010000411.1:0-2747 GCA_038232815.1 Euzebyales bacterium
GGGTACAAATCCCTCGATGACGGCCAGAAGGTCGAATTCGAGGTTGGCCCCGGTCGCAAAGGCGACGAGGCCCGCGAGGTCAAGGCGCTCTAGCGTCTGATGCGCACCTGAGGCCGACCGAAAGGTCGGCCTCTTCCTATTTTTGCAGCGACGTTGACGCTGGTTTTCTGGCACGCTGATGCTGATGGACGACCAGCGGTGGGGCGGATGACTGAAGGTCTGGAGCCTGTCCCGCTGGCCGACGAACCGCAGTCGGGGCCGTTGTCCGAGCACGCGCCTCCCGACGAGGAAGTCGATCTTCGTCACCCGGAAGACTTGGAAACAGCGGACGAGGTGCCGCCACAACGCAAGACGTTTGGGACCTTCGGCGGAGTGTTCACCCCCACGCTGCTGACCATCCTCGGCGTGATCATGTATCTGCGTGAAGGTTGGGTGATCGGCAACGCAGGGATCCTCGGCGGAGTGGGAATCATCCTGTTGGCATTCGCGATCACCACCGCCACGGCACTGTCCATGTCATCGATCACCACCAACATCCGGATCGGCGCCGGCGGCGCCTACGCGATCATCGCGCAATCGCTGGGACTGGAAATCGGCGGGGCTCTGGGGATCCCTCGATACATCTCCCAGGCGCTGGCCGTCACCCTGTACGTCTTCGGATTCCGGGCCGGCTGGTTGTTCATCTTCCCCAACCACCCCGAGTTGGTTGTGGATCTGATGGTGTTCGCGGTCATTGTCGCGGTGGCCTATGTGAGTGCCGGGTTCGCGATACGGATCCAGTACGTGATCATGGTCGTGATCGCCATATCCCTGGCATCCATTGCGTTGGCCGCCGCGACCGGGTCGATGCAATACCCGCTGGAGAACGTCGGCCTGTGGGGGTCGTTCCCCGGTGATCCCGAAACAGGATTTCGTGGCACGACGTTTTGGGTGGTGTTCGCGGTGTTCTTCCCAGCCTCCACGGGGATCATGGCTGGGGCCAACATGAGCGGGGACCTGAAAGACCCCCGGCGCAGCATTCCGCGGGGGACCCTGGCGGCCATCGCGGTCAGCCTGGCCATCTACCTGCTGCTGGCGGTCTGGTTGGCCCGCTCGGCAACACCAGACGAACTGGTCAACAACTACAACGTCATGATCGAGAAGGCCTACTGGGGACCGGCCGTGGTCGCAGGACTGTTGGGGGCGACCTTCTCCTCGGCCTTGGCGTCTGTGGTCGGCGCTGCCCGGATTTTGATGGCGATGGGCGAACACAAGGTCCTGCCGGCGGGTCAGTGGATCAGCCGCCGAACCGATGGGGGCGAGCCACGCAACGCCCTGCTGGTCACGGCGGGAATCATCGTTGCTTCAATCATGCTGCGGGACCTGAACGCCATCGCCCCTTTGGTCACGATGTTCTTTCTGGTGACCTACGCCATGCTGAACGGCATCCTGCTGGTGGAATTGCGTCTGCGCCTGGTCAGCTTCCGGCCGGCGCTGCGTGTCCCCCCGGTGGTGCCAACTCTGGGGTTCGGCGGTTCGGTGTTGGCCATGTTCATCATCCAGCCGACGCTCGCGCTCGTATCGGTCTGCATCATGGTGGCGTTCTACGTCCTTTTGCTCCGTCGTCAACTCGACGCGCCGTTTGCCGATGTCCGCAGTGGGTTGTTCGTGTCGCTGGCCGAGTGGGCCACCGCGAAGGTCGCCAGGCTTCCCGGTACCCAGGTGCGCGCGTGGAAGCCCAGCCTGCTGGTCCCGGTCACCGACGCCGGCGAAGTCCGTGGCAATTACGGTGTCCTGACGTCGATCGCCCATCCGAACGGCACTGTCAAGCTCATGGGTGTCACTGACGACGCGGATGATCAGGACGACGACCTGCCGCTCCAGCGACGCCTTGAGGGGCTGGCTGAATCCTTTCTCAACGACGGGGTGCATGGCACCGCGACCATCGTGCGCGTGCCCGGCCACTCGTTCGTCGACGGGTTGATTGCGGGGATGCAGGCGTTGAGGGGCACGTTTTTCCGGCCGAACATCTTGTTCCTGCGTCGAGGCGCTTCGACATCGGCGCATCTTGACGATGACGCATTGGGACGGGTCGTCCGTGAGGCCGAACGCCAAGGGGTGGGGACGTTGTTGTGGACACCCCACCCGGTGACCGCGTTGGGCCAACAGCAACGCATCAACGTCTGGATCCGTAGCCGTGACCCGGATTGGAAGATCGGTTGGGACATCGGCAATCTTGATCTGTCGATCCTGGTCGCGTTGAAGCTGCAGCGCAATTGGGACGCCGATATGCGTCTGGTCATGGTGGTCGACGATCCGGCGCACGAAGCCGATGCCCAAGCCTTCTTGGAGGACTTGGTACGGCTCGCGCGCCTGCACGGCGCTGAGATCATCGTGGGCACCGGGCCCTACCTGGATTTCTTGAGCCAGGCACCGCAGGCCGACGTCAGCGTGTTCGGCATCGCAGACCAACCACAGGCCGCGGTGTTGGACGCGACCGTGCAACGCACGGGGTCCAGTTGTCTGTTCGTTCGGGACTCGGGGAACGAGAGCGCACTGGCCTAGACGTCGGAGCCCCCAGCAGGGCTTGTCGTCTTTGGGTCGCTGGGGCGGACAAAGCTCACAGAGCTTTGGAGCAAACGGCGCGTGGGGAGAAGGCTTGTCGCCTTTGGGTCGCCGGGGCGGACAAAGGTCACAGGGCTTTGGAGCGAACGGCGCGGGGGGAGAAGGCTTGTCCCGTTTGGGTCGCTGGGGCGGACAAAGGTCAC
>JBBSNE010000412.1:0-2743 GCA_038232815.1 Euzebyales bacterium
CCAACAATCCCGACCCGACATGGATGTCATAGCTTCGCCGGCCCAGGTCGACGGTGATCGTGCTGTGGGTCATGGACGTTCCTTGGGATGCAGCAATCCTGGTCGGTTGGCAGCCCACTCCAGGATCTCCTTTGCCAGTACCTGCGGGGATTTGCCTTCGGTGTCAACCACGTGATCGGCCGCGTTGTGATAGACGTCCAGGCGTTCGTCGCGACGTCGCCGCAATTCTTCAACCGGTTCCGCACTCCTGTTCAGCAATGGACGCTTTTGAAACTCCGCGTCCGTGCCGACGTTGGCCACAAGCGTCGCGACGGGCGCATCCAGCCACACCAGATCACCGCCACGACGCAGGATGCTGACATTGGCAGGGTCCAACACCGCCCCGCCCCCTACCGCGATGACCCGGCGGGGGTGGTCTGAAATCGTCTGGACCGCGCAGCGCTCCAATGCCCGGAAGTGCGACTCGCCCTGCGACGCAAAGATCTGGGCAATCGTCTGGTTTTGTTCTGATTCGATCGTCTGGTCGGTGTCGACGAACGGCCGCCCCAAGGCCTGGGCGAGCAGCCGGCCGACCGTGGTCTTGCCGGCCCCCATCATCCCGATCAGCACGATGTTTCGACCCGGCACATTCTGTCCGTTCACCCGGTTTTGCCCCCCTCCGGAGCGCCATAGGCCGTGCCGTGGACCGGGTCGCCTTGGTAGGTCCCGTCGCTGGAGGGCCCGCGCCGCCGGTTGACGCCGTCCAGATAGGACTGAAGGTTTCGCTGGACCTCTGCCACCGAGTCGCCGCCGGTCTTGGCCAACAACGCGTCGGTGAGTTCCAGTGCCACCACTGCCTCACAGACCACCCCGGCCCGGGGAACGGCACAGACGTCAGAGCGTTGCGTGATTGCCGTCGCGCTCTCCCCCGTGGCGGTGTCGACGGTGGCCAAAGGACGCATCAATGACGACAGCGGTTTCATGGCGGCGGAGACGCGCAACACCTCACCCGTCGTCATGCCGCCTTCCAGGCCGCCGGCCCGGTGGGTCTTCCGGGTGAACGGGGTATGGCTGTCGACCCCGTCGACGAGGTCATCCGTGGGCATGATCTCATCGTGGGCCACCGATCCGGGAACCGCCGCCGAATCAAACCCATCCCCGATTCCGACGCCCTTGAAGGCCTGAATCGACATCAGTGCCGCTGCCAACCGTGCATCCAGTTTGCGATCCCAATGGACGTGGGAACCAAGACCCGGTGGCAGTCCGTGTACCACGACTTCGATGACGCCCCCCAACGTGTCCCGTTCCTCTCGGGCCTGGTCGACCCTGGCCTGCATCGCCGCGGAGGTCTCAGGGTCCAGGCAACGCATGGGATCATCGTCGATTCGTTGCACGTCCCCGGGTCCAGGGATCAGTCCTTCACCGGCGGCGGTCACCTCTGCGATACGGATCACGTGGGACAGCACGGTGACCCCGACCTGGGCCAGTAATTGTTTGGCGAACCACCCCAGGGCGACGCGGGTGGCGGTTTCACGGGCCGATGCCCGTTCCAAGACGTCCCGGGCATCGTCGAAGTCGTACTTTTGCATGCCCACAAGATCGGCGTGTCCGGGGCGCGGGCGAGTCAAGGGGACCCCCCGCCCCGTTTGTTGGACCCCGGCTGGATCACTTGGTCGTTGGATGGCCATGGCTTGGGTCCATTTCGGCCATTCGGTGTTGTGTATGACCAAACCGACCGGTGATCCCAGCGTTCGGCCGTACCGCACACCGCCGAGGATCTCCAACCGGTCGGTCTCGAACTCCATCCGGGGGGACCGCCCGTAGCCCAAGCGGCGACGGCCGAGCTCTGCGGTCAGGGCATCCACATCAACAGGCACGCCAGCGGGCAGTCCATCGATGATGCCGACCAGAGCCGGACCATGGGACTCACCAGCGGTCAGATAGCGCAGCGGCATTGTGCCGACAGCCTATCTGCGCTCGACGGCCGGTCTAGGAGGGGGACCGGGCTAGACCTCTCCGGCGTAGCTGGTGGCCTCACGAGCCACCTGTTCGAATGAACGATCGATGTAATCAGACAGCTCTTTGCCACGAATTCGATAGTTCTTCCCCACCCGGATGGCCGGCAGCTCGCCAGCTTTGATCAGGCGGTACACGGTCATGTTGCTGACCCGCATGTGGTCGGCCACTTCAGCCACCGTCCACAGGCGGTCTTGTTCTATGGGTGCCATTGGAACTCCTCCGAGACCGTCTGTGACGGCCTCCCCTTGATCCTTGTGTGTGCCGCACGGTCGCTGGGTCTGCCAACCCAACGAGCGACGGGTTTTAGTCCGTGTCAGCTCTGCCAAGCGGTGACACAGACACCATCCTGCCACATAGACCACACTGCCCGTCAAGAGCAACAGAGATTAACTCAAACCACACCAGTAACAAGGAGGAGGAGGGTTGGGACCTTAACGCCGGGTCCGGATCAGCACGATCCCGCCGGCGAGGAGCGAAACGAGAGCCATCACCAGGGAAGACCCCGCCTCAAACCCTGTGGCCGCCAGGGGGGGCGTCTGCGACGATCCGCTTTCGGTCCCCGTGTTGGCGCCAGAACCCGGTTGAGTGTTACCTGTCGCCCCCGGCTGATTGTTGCCCGTCGCCCCCGGCTGATTGTTGCCCGTCGCCCCCGGACGGTTGTTGCCCGCCGCCCCCGGCTGAGTGGTGCCCGCCGCCCCCGGCGGAGTGGTGCCCCGCGCCCCCCGGTGATGGTGGCCTGGCGGCC
>JBBSNE010000413.1:0-2737 GCA_038232815.1 Euzebyales bacterium
CAGACGGGGCGGAACTTCGGGGCCGGGATGTCCGGCGGCATCGCCTATGTCTATGACCCCCACCACAGCTTCGAGGGACAGCTGAACCTTGAGATGGTGACCTTGGAACCCCTGGAGGAGGACGACATCGAGTTCCTACGAGACGCCGTCCGCAGCCATCATCGTGAGACCGATTCGCTGGTGGCCGCACGGATCCTGGATCGCTGGCGCACCAATGTACGGCACTTCAACAAGGTCATGCCCAAGGACTACCGTCGCGTGTTGGATGCCGCGGCGTTGGCTGAGGAGCAGGGCCGCGACATCGATGAGGCCATCATGGCCAGTGCCCATGGGTGATATTCGAGGGTTCTTGAAGGTCCGTCAGCGGCAGCTGCCGCTCTACCGGGCACGCGACGAACGGGTTCGTGACTGGAACGAGGTCTACGTCCCCTTCGATGAGGAGGTGCTGCGCGATCAGGCCAGCCGATGCATGGACTGCGGGATCCCGTTTTGCATGAACGGCTGCCCGCTGGGCAACCGGATCCCCGATTGGAACGACCTGGTGTACCGGGATCATTGGCGCAAGGCCATCGATCAGTTGCACGCCACCAACAACTTCCCCGAGTTCACCGGGCGGCTGTGCCCCGCCCCCTGCGAGCAGGCGTGTGTATTGGGTATCAACCAGCCGCCGGTGACCATCAAGCAGGTCGAGGTCGAGATCATCGACCGGGCCTTTGAAGAAGGCTGGGTCACACCCGTCCTGCCGCAGGTCAAGACGGGCAAGCGCGTGGCGGTCGTCGGGTCCGGTCCGGCCGGTCTGGCCGCCGCCCAACAACTGACCCGCGCGGGGCATGACGTGGTGGTCTTCGAACGGGCCGATCGGATCGGCGGACTGCTGCGCTACGGCATCCCCGAGTTCAAGATGGAAAAGCGACACCTCGAACGTCGGCTGGAGCAGATGCGAGCAGAGGGCACACAGTTTCGGACCGACGCCGATGTCGGTGGCAACGTGCCGGTGGAGTCCCTGCAGGCTGACTTCGAGGCGGTCGTGCTGGCCGCCGGGGCGACCAACTGGCGTGACCTGGGCGTCGAGGGCCGCGAACTGGACGGCATCCACCAGGCCATGGAGTACCTGCCGTGGTCCAACAAGGCTCAAGAGGGTGACCTTGACCTCGATGCCGTGCCGATCACGGCACGGGACAAACACGTGATCATCATCGGCGGCGGCGACACCGGCGCGGATTGCCTGGGCACGGCGCACCGACAGGGCGCGGCGTCGATCCGGCAGTTCGAGATCATGCCGCGCCCCCCGGACGAACGCCCCTCACACCAGCCGTGGCCGACCTATGGGATGACCTACAAGGTCTCGAGCGCCCATGACGAGGGCGGGGACCGGATCTACTCGGTCAACACCGAGCGGTTCGTCGGTGATGAGGAGGGGCGGGTCCGTGCGCTGCAGGGTCACGAGGTCGAGTTTCGCGACGGCCAATTCCACAAGGTCCAGGACAGCGACTTCTCCTACGACGCGGATCTGGTGCTGCTCGCGATGGGGTTCCTGGGGCCCGACGAGGGCGGGATGGTCGAGGAGTTCGGTGTCAAGCGCGACTCGCGGTCGAATGCGGCCCGGGATGAGGTCTATGCCACCAACGTCGACGGCGTCTTCGTCGCCGGAGACATGGGGCGGGGCCAGTCGCTGATCGTCTGGGCAATCGCCGAGGGCCGGGCATGTGCCGCGTCGGTGGATGAATATCTGATGGGCGAGACCGCCTTGCCGTTTCCGTTACCGTCGACAGCACGGCCGCTGGCCTGACGCCGTCGGACGCCAACACCCCTCGGTCGCACCTCGGCGCGAATTGCGGCGTCAACGTTCGACTACCCCCGGGGGCTCAGTGTCCGTTGGGGGCTGTCGCCCACGGGGCATCCTGCGCCGCCGGATCAATGCGCTGGACGTGGGGGGCGTCGTCGAACACGCGGTCCGTACTGAGGATCAACGTGATTCCTGCTTGTAGGGCCGTCGCCAGGTGGACGGCATCGCGCACCCCGAGCGGCTCGTGCTCGCGCAGCAGCGTCACCGTCTGGGCGAGTACCTCGGCGCCAAACGCATGGATTCGGCACTGGCCGCGTACCTCGTCAACCTGCTGGAGCGCTGAGGCACGGTCGATCTCGCGTCGTAGCAAGACGTGAGCGAACTCCTGCACGAGTTCCACGCTGCACTCCAACCCCACCTGTCCGTCACCGGCGGCACGTAGGGCTGCCCGGCACGATTCCCGATACGGATGGTCCTTGCCACGTGCGTACAGAAAGATGTTGGTATCGACCAGATACCGGTTCACAGCTTGCCGCGGAGAAGGCTGTCTTCGATATCGCGCTTGGCCTGATCCCACTCCCCCAGGTCCAAAGGCTCCCTGGCAAGGAAGCGATCCGCTGCCACGTCAGGAGGAAGCGTGTCCGACGAGTACACGCGGTCAAGCGCGTCACGAACGAGGGCCGCCACAGTCGTCCTTCGCTGCTTCGCGATGTGCTCCAACCGGGCAAACCGATCTTCTTCCAATAAAACCTGCAGCCGACGGGTCAGGGTGGCCATAAGCATGATCATAGCATGAGTAGAGGCGGCCATCCCATTCGGTCAATGCAGGACAGCGCCGCTGACCAGGGCGGCAGCAGAGCGGCCAGCCGTTCGGACATGAGCGTCATCGCGGGTGGCACGCGCCAACAGAAAGCCCCGGGACTGAAGGCTCCTGACCGCTGGTGAGTGCAG
>JBBSNE010000414.1:0-2723 GCA_038232815.1 Euzebyales bacterium
CTGCCGGGCCTGTGGGTCAAGCCCTGTGGTTGGTTCGTCAAGCAGCACCAGTTCGGGGTCGTTGATCAGTGCCCGTGCGATCACCAGGCGGCGCTTCATCCCTCCTGACAGGGTTTGGACCTGGGTGTCACGACGTTCCCAAAGTTCGACGAACTGCAGCAATTCCTCCGCCTTGGCGGTGATGGCCGCGGTGGGCATGCCAAAGAAGCGGCCGTAGAACAACAGGTTGTCTAGGACCGTCAACTCGTTGTCCAGGTTGTCCTCTTGCGGCACTATGCCCAGTCGTGCACGCAGCGCCGACCCGTCAGTCATCGGATCCAGACCGAGCACGGTCAACGAGCCGCCGGAGGCCGGACTGGTGGCCGCGATCATCTTCATCGTCGAGGTCTTGCCCGCGCCGTTTGGCCCCAGGAACCCAAAGGCTTCTCCGGGGCGAATGGCGAAGTCGATCCCGTCCACGGCGACGGCATCAGCAAATCGTTTGGTCAGGCCAGTGGCCTGCACCATCGCCCTGTCGGACACAGCGGTACAGGCTACTTCGCGACGGCAGCGGGGTAGGCAGCGCACATGGAGGCACAGCAGCTATCAGGGTTGGTGGGGTGGATCGTCGGCGTCATCGATGCCTTCGGCGCCCCCGGCGTTGCCGCGCTGGTGGCGATTGAGAACGTGTTTCCACCGGTTCCCAGTGAGATCGTTTTGCCGTTCGCCGGGTTCGTGATCGGCCAAGACGGTGGCAGCGTGTGGGTGATGGTCCTGGCGGCGACGGTTGGCGCCGTGATCGGCGCGGCGGTCCTGTATGAGCTGGGCCGGGCCTGGGGACTTGACCGCACCCGACGGACGTTGGCCCGTCTGCCACTGGTGCAAGCAGAGGAGGTGGACCGGGCGATCGACTGGTTCCACCGTCATGGCCAGGGGTCGGTGCTGTTGGGGCGGTGCGTGCCGTTGATCCGCAGCCTGGTGTCGCTGCCCGCGGTCGCCGACGGGATGCCACGGCTGCGATTCCTCGTGCTGACGACGGTCGGGTCGCTGGTATGGAACGCGATCTGGGTGTGGGCCGGGTATCTGCTTGGCAGCCGCTGGCGTCAGGCCGCGCAGTACTCCGACATCATCAACTACGTGCTCATCGCGGTGGTCGTCGTCGTGGTCGCTCGTTTTGTGTGGCAACGACGCGATCGCTGGGGCGCGTCGTGAGGGGGTGGGTCGCACCTATGCGCGAATTCGGCGGTCGGGACCCGCGATGCGATCCAAACCGGGCCAGTGTCGGAGGCACGCGGGCGTCTTTTGGACAGCATGCGGGGGTATGGTGCGTGTCGTCAACGACGTAAGGGAGAGACCGATGAGCGATGACCCCATCAACGTCCAAGATGCGCTGCGGGGCGTCAGTTACCCGGCCAGCAAAGCCGATCTGATGAAGGCCGCACGCGACAACGACGCCGAGGACGGGGTGATGGCCGCGTTGGCGCAACTACCCGATGGCAAGGAGTTCGCGGATGCGACGACCGTCTCGTCGGCGCTGGGAGACATTCCCCGGTGACCCAGACAGCGGTCCGAAGGAGCAGACCAGATGTCATCTGACGACTACACCATCAGTGCGCGCGTCGACGACGATGTGGCGACGACAGAACAGCGGGTCCGCCAAACCCTGGCCGACGAGGGCTTCGGCATCTTGACCGAAATCGACGTCCAGTCCACGCTGCGGGACAAGCTGGACGTGGAGATGCCCGCCTACCGCATCCTGGGCGCCTGCAATCCGTCGCTGGCCCATCAGGCCCTCCAAGCCGACCCGGCCATCGGCAGCTTGCTGCCCTGCAATGTCGTCGTCCGTGCCCATCCCGACGGCGGCAGCGAGATCATCGCGGCCGACCCCAAGGCCATGCTGGCGGTCGCAAAGTCGGCGTTGGTGCAACCGATCGCTGACGACGCGACCCAGCGGATCACCCGGGCGGTACAGGCGGCCGCAGATACCACGTAGCCAAGCGTTGGTGTGCGCCGCCACGGCGGTCGACGATGTGCAGGTCGCCCCTGATCCGGGCCGTAGTGCACACCTTGGCAGCAGCAATGTGAGTTCGGTGTGGATCGGCGAGTGGTTATCGTTGCAGCAATGGGATATGCACTGCAGGTCGATGAGGACCTTGCCGGCGGCCTGCGCCGGATTGCCTGCGAGCAAGCGGCGCAGGCGATCGCCGACCTGCAGGCGGCACTTGCGTACGACGGGCCGGCCATCAACGACGGTGAGGAGGATGTGTGGGACGAAGGCTTGCATGAGGCGCGCAAGGCGGGCAAGAAGATCCGAGCCGTCGCCCGTCTGTGCCGTGACGCGTTGGGGGACGACTATGCGAGGATCAACCAGCAGTTCCGCGACGCTTCCCGTCTGCTGTCGGACGTTCGCGATGGCTATGCCCTGGTGGGAACGGCAGCCGCGTTGGACGAATCGCTCCTGTCGGTTGACACGCGCGAGGAGCTTCGCCGCACGCTGTTCGAGCGCTATGTGAACAAGCGGGACTACGCCAGGGCCACTCAGCTGTTACCGCAGGCCCTGCAGGCATTTCGCGACGCCGCGGCCGACATTCCCCAATGGCCCCTGCCTGTCGACCTGGCCCCGGCCGAACTGGCGCCGAGCATCGGCCGGGTCTACCGCCGCGGACAACAAGGCTGGCATTACGCGCAGGACACCGCCGGTGACTACACCGATGCTGCAACGGAGCAATGGCACGATTGGCGCA
>JBBSNE010000415.1:0-2709 GCA_038232815.1 Euzebyales bacterium
ACGTCGCTGCGACCGATCACCGCGATCTTGCTGGGCCCGGCATAGGCCGGTGCATCAGCCTTCGCCTGATTGATTGCGATGGCGGCCCGGATCGGATCGACGTCGTCACCCACCCGGATGTCGTCTTGGGCCACCGCACCGCTTGCTGTCAGCGCGGTGCCCAGCAGCAGCGCTGCCAGCACACCAGACGCCACACGAGATGTTGTTCGGCAGCCGCGGGTGGTCATCAGTTCATCCCTTCACAATGCGGTAGATCGGCCCGTTCAAGGACAAAACGTACAGTTCGTCGTCAGGTCCTTGACCAAAGGACACAGGTTGGTCCACGGCTGCGCCCGTTGTGGCGTCACCGACGACTTGCCCCTGCTGATCGGTGGCCAAGGCGATGATCTCGCCATTGCAGAAGTCGCTGTACAGGTAGGCCCCGGCCAGATCCGGGATGGCCCGGCCCCGGTACACATAGCCACCCGTGATCGAACAACCGCGCCCGTGATCATAGGTGTGGACCGGGTCGACCAGCGGACCGTCGGCCGTGCCGCCGTCAAAGGGGCGGTCCCCCTCAAACCGAGGCCATCCGAAGTTCAGCCCTGCGGCCCGTCGATCCACCCGGTTGACCTCTTCGACGGCGTTTTGCCCGACATCGGCGATCCACAGATCACCGGTGAGCGAGTCGAACGAGAAACGCCAGGGGTTGCGTAGGCCGTAGGCCCAGACCTCAGCAGCCCCCTCCCCTCCCTCGGCAAAAGGGTTGTCAGATGGGATGTCATATCCCGCATCGGTGGGTTGGATGCGCAGTATTGTCCCCAGCAGGGTCTTGGGATCCTGACCATTGCCGAACTCATCGTTGGCTGCCCCCCCGTCGCCCAGGCCAAGCCACAGCAATCCGTCCGGTCCGATGTGCAGGTCGCCGCCGTTGTGATTGCTGGCAGGCTGGGCAACCCGCAACAGTTCCGCGGGCGAGTCGGCCTGGACGACGTTGTCGATGAGGTCGAATGCCTCCAGCCGGGTTGATCCGTCGCTGGCGGTGGAGGAGACGTACAGCCGATTGCCGTCGGGTGCCCAGGCCAACCCCAAGAGGCCGCGTTCACCGTCGGTGGTGGTGGATTGTCGAATGTCGAGGATGGGCTCACCCACACTCCCGTCTTCGGCGACGGGCAGGATCCGGCCGGCTCGCTCGGCCACGTACAGGGTCGGGTCGCCCGGCCGCACCGCCATCGCCGTCGGTGCGTCAAGGATGGCAAGTTCCTCGACAGCCAGTCGTAACCCGGCCAGGTCGGGCGGCGCTGAGGTGGGCCCAGATGACTCAGATCCCTCGGGGGTCTGGGTCGGCGAGGACGGCGGCGTCGGTGTGTCATCGCTTTCCTCCACGCTCGGACCGGCACCCGTCTCGACCGGTCCCAAGGTCGGGTTGACCGACACCGGCTGTTCCCCTGATCGGGCACACGCGGTGACGAACAGAAAGGGGAGGACGACAACAAGGGTGAGGCAACGACGCACGGTCCCTCACCCTAGGTCGAGGCGACACCGCGCGCCGTGACGCCGTGCGGACCAAACGGGCCAGTGAGCCCCACCGGCTGAACACCGCGGCGGACAGTACGATCGCGCTTCCGTGATGACCATCTCTGCACAGTCCGCCGATTTGTCCACAGTCGACGCCGATGTTGTGGCCGTCGGTGTGTTCAAAGGGGGTATCGAGGGACCCGGCACCGCCGATGTGTTGACCGCCATAGGACTGAGTGACTTCCCCGTCACCCCTGCCTTTCGGGGCGACATCGGACAAACGTTGTTGTTGGCGACGCCGGACCAACCGTTCTCAGCGGTCCTGTTGGTCGGGTTGGGACGTATGGACGGCGTGACACCCGCATCATTGCGACGCGCGGCGGGGGCGGCGGCTGCGGCCACACCCAAGTCCCGGCGGGTGGCGACCACCCTGGCCCAGGTGCATCCCACCACCGCTGCAATCGAAGCCGTCGCTGACGGCTTGACCCTGGGGGCCTACCAGGATGACCGCTTCAAATCCTCCCCCGCTGACGGCGGGCCCGCCTCGGACGCGGTGTTGCTGGTGCCCTCCTCACTGCTGTCAGATGCCGAACAGGCCGTCACACGCAGCCAGGTCACCTCAGGTTCGGTGATGTTTGCCCGGGATCTGGTGAACACGCCCCCAGGTCAGGCACGTCCTGACGACATCGCGCGCATGACCGAAAAGCAGATGCCGGACAACGTCGACACCGTCGTCCACGACGAGGGGTGGTTGCAGGACCATGGCTGCGGTGGGCTGTTGGGTGTCGGCCGTGGCTCCGCAGCTCAATCTTGCCTGGTGGAGCTGACCTATGAGCCCGCCGACCCTCTGGCACACGTCGTCGTCGCGGGCAAGGGAATCACCTTTGACACCGGCGGTCTGAACCTGAAACGCGGTTCGGGGATGTGGAAGATGAAAAGCGACATGAGCGGGGCTGCGGCCGTCGCCGCTGCCGTCGGCGCTGTGGCACAACTTGGTAGCCGCATCAAGATCACCGGGCTGATGGCGTTGGCCGAGAACGCAATCGGCGGCGACGCACAGCGACCCAGCGATGTCATCACGACCTATGACGGCACCACCGTGGAGGTGCGACACACCGACGCGGAGGGCCGCCTGGTCTTGGCCGACGCGTTGGGGTACGGCGTGTCGATGAACCCTGACGCCATCCTTGACGTGGCGACGCTGACGGGCGC
>JBBSNE010000416.1:0-2703 GCA_038232815.1 Euzebyales bacterium
AAGGCCCCCACGCGAGACTGAAAATCGGAAGGTCGGCGGTTCGACCCCGCCCCTGACCAAAAACACCCGCCAACTGCGCGGTATTGACAATGGCGACGGGTGGCCAAAGAACTTCATTGGACGCGGGGTGGCATGTAGATGCGCTCAGCCGTTGATCGCACCCCGAACGGAGTTCATCGACGGGCCCGTAGGTGGCGGTGAGGGAACGCCGCGTGGTTCGATGGCGGTCAGAAGAGCATCTGGACTCGGCGAGACCTCGATGAACTCTTGACCAGCGCCACCTGAACGACCGGCAAGCACCCACAGGCTGCGGAGGGGCCTACCGGTCGGTGAACGGGTTTGTAATTCGAACCCCTGAGATGATCTGACCGTCGTTCAGGTCCTCACTCCACAGTCTTTCGCAGCCGAGTTGTGCGGCGCTTCGCACGATCATGGCATCCCAGAACGACAGTTGGTGCTCCTCTTGCAGGGCAGTTGCGGCGAGCACATCTGCAGCCAACGGCGAATGTACCGACCAACGACTGAACAATCTCAGCCGCGTCCGGGCCTCGTCGGGGCTCAACGGCGCAGCGATCTTGCGGGTTGCATTGACGTAGAACTCCTGAAGCACCTGCACGCTGATCGCGGCCTCTCGATCCCGCCCCAGTCGAGCCACTAGTTGGTGAGCCGGCTCGTGCCGCAACTGCTCAGACGTGTCATAGGCATACAGCAAGACGTTGGTGTCGATGAACTCCATGGCTCAGCGTTCGTGCAACTCTTCACGGCTCCACGAGATCGCGCCGACACGAAGGGCGCCCGACTCCATGAACCGTTCTTCCTGTGCCCAGGCGGTGCCATAGTCCTCAACCTGCCCGACTACCTGTTGGAGCAGTTCGCCGACCAGGGCCGACACCGAAGTATCGCGTTGCGCGGCCAACACCTTGGCTTGACGTATCAGCTCGTCTGACATGGACAGCGTAATGTTCCGAGTCGACATGTGAATCAGTGTAGCACTGAAACACTTCCCCAGACTTCATCCACTGGCGAGTTGCACCCCTGGCAGATCGGCGAAGCCCCGGGAGTCTGCGGTAGGCACGGTCCGCCGGGATGCCACAGATGCGGCAGCGATAATCAAATCGTGGGCACCCCGCGGGCGCCCGTTGCGACGCACGTGGGCAAGCAACTCTGCATGCGCCCCCTGGCGACCCGTAGGTCGTAGGGCAGAACTGGCACGGCGTCCAAGACCCCGTCGACGAAGGTCGCGCGATCCGTCTGATGCTTGGCATCGGCCAGCGTCACTCCCATCAGCAACTCGGCAACCGTCACCGCTGCGATGGCGACATCGTCGTCATCGTTGATGGCCTCGTCCAACTCGACCTGGCTTCGCTCAGCGTCGATCAAGAACGTCGTGTCCAGCAACATACGTCTCACGTTCGTTCATCCAGCGTCAGCAGTCGTCGAACCTGATCCAGATCCTCATCCCAGGCGTCGTCCACGACCGCTGCTCGCAAGGCCTTCTTGATGGCGGCCCCGCCGAGGATTAGAGCGGGCCGGTCAAATCGTCCGGGTTCCGGACTTATATGAGGGGCGGACGTTTGACGAACTTTAACGGGTGGCGTCAGGTACGCCCGAGAGATCGGATCCGATACCATCACGCAGCGGAGTGTTGCCGGACGGGTCAAGCCCGGATCGGCGTCGTGAGTGGGGCAGGCCGCTAAGGCATCGTCATGTCATGAACCTTGACGAGTATCCCCGTGTCCCGTTGTTGTTCGGCCCCTCTCCCATCCATCCGTTGCCGCGGCTGAGCGAAGCCCTGGGCGGGGGGGTGGAGATCTGGGCCAAGCGAGAGGACTGCAACTCTGGCATCGCCTTCGGCGGCAACAAGGTTCGCAAGCTCGAATATCTGGCCGCCGATGCCCTGGCCAAGGGCTGTGACACCCTGGTGTCGATCGGGGGCAAGTCCAATCACACTCGGCAGGTCACCGGCGTGGCCCGCCATCTGGGACTGGGGGCGGTCACTGTGCAAGAGGGCTGGGTGGACTGGCCGGACACCAACTACGACTCGGTGGGCAACATCCAACTGACCCGGATCATGGGCGGCGACATTCGCATCGACCCCGCCGGCTTTGACATCGGCATTCGCGACAGCTGGCGGCGGGCGCTGGAGTCGGTCGAAGCCGATGGCGGGACGCCCTATCCGATTCCCGCCGGCGCCTCGGATCACCCTCTCGGCGGTCTGGGTTTTGCCAATTGGGCGGTCGAGGTCACCGAACAAGAAGAGGAGCGGGATCTGTTCTTCGACCATGTGATCGTGTGCACCGTGACCGGGTCCAGCCATGCCGGCATGATCGCCGGGTTTGCACTGGCCGATCGCGACGACCGCCGTGTCATCGGCATCGACGCCTCTGCCACCCTGGACAAGACCGTCGACCAGGTCACCCGCATCGCCACCGACACCGCTGAACGGATCGGGGTCAGCCGTGACCTGCGCGACGACGAGATCACCATCGTGCCCGGTTACGAGGGCCCGGCGTACGGCATTCCGGACGACAGCACCATCCAGGCGATCCACCTGGCCGCGCGGACCGAGGGGATGTTGACCGACCCGGTCTATGAGGGCAAGTCGATGGCGGGGATGATCGGCATGATCAAGTCTGGACAGATTCCGGCCGGGTCAAGGGTCCTGTACTGCCATCTGGGGGGACAGCCAGTGTTGCCCGCCTA
>JBBSNE010000417.1:0-2688 GCA_038232815.1 Euzebyales bacterium
ATCCAGGACTCACCCGACATGGAGGGGGCGGAGCTTGCCAGCGAGGTGACCACCCCGAAACCGTATGAGTCCCCGGCCGACGGGGACGAGCGGTTTCGAGTGGTGGCCTACGACTTCGGCATGAAACGAAACATCCTCCGCCTGCTGAACGCCGCCGGGTGTCATGTCACGGTTGTCCCCGCCACCACCCCGGCCGATCAAGCACTGACTGATGATCCAGACGGTGTGTTTCTGTCCAATGGCCCCGGCGATCCTGCTGCCGTGAAAGCCGGGATCGCTGCGATCGCCGACATACTCGCGACCCAGACTCCGGTGTTTGGTATCTGCCTGGGCCACCAGTTGTTGGCCAAAGCCGCCGGGGCGCAGACCTACAAGCTGAAGTTCGGCCACCGCGGGGGGAACCACCCGGTACGCAATGAAGTCACAGCGCTCCTGCGGACTGACGATCCCGGCCTGACCGGCCTGACCCACTTCGCCAGGGTGGCGGAGTCGATCGAGATCACCTCCCAAAATCACGGATTCAGTGTCGCTGCCGAGAGCCTGCCGACCGACGGGCCGTTCGGCCGGGTGGTCCAGACCCATGTCAACCTCAGCGATTGGACCAACGAGGGCATCGCCCTGACTGACCTGCCGGCCTTCAGCGTTCAATACCATCCCGAATCCGCCCCGGGACCCCACGACGCGCGGTATCTGTTCGGTCAATTCATGGCGCTGATGGCCGCACGAAAGGCCCCCGCTCGTGCCTAGACGGGACGACATCGACGCCGTCTTGATCCTGGGATCAGGCCCGATTGTGATCGGGCAGGCCTGTGAGTTCGACTACTCCGGCGCCCAGGCCTGCAAGGTGCTGCGCCGCGAGGGGTACCGGGTGGTGCTGGTCAACTCCAACCCGGCCACCATCATGACCGATCCCGAGTTTGCCGACGCGACCTACGTCGAACCATTGACCAGAGATTTTGTCGAAAAGGTGATCGCCAAGGAACGTCGCGACCACCCGAGTGAGAAGCTAGTTGTCCTGCCCACGCTGGGCGGGCAGACCGGATTGAACCTCGCCATGGAGTTGGCACATGCAGGGGTGCTTGAGGCTCATGACATCGAACTGATCGGGGCGGGCCTGGAGTCCATTGACCTGGCCGAGGACCGCCGGGCATTCAACGCCGCCATGACCGAGATCGGTCTGGAGCAGGCCCGGGCCGGCCGGGTGTCAATCGGTCCCGACCACGACCCCTTTCAAATGCCTGATGCCCTGCGTCAGGCGCAGACTCTGGCCGAGGAGTTCGGCTTCCCGTTGTTGGTCCGGGCCAGCTACACCCTGGGCGGGGCCGGATCCGGAATGGTGGACAACCCGGCGGACTATGAGCAGATGGTCAAAGACGGCCTTGAGGCCAGCCCCATCGGCGAGGTCCAGATCGATGAGTCCCTGCTGGGCTGGAAGGAATATGAACTTGAGGTGATGCGCGACGCCCATGACAACTGCGTCGTCATCTGCACCATCGAAAACGTCGACCCCATGGGGGTGCACACCGGCGACTCGATAACCGTCGCCCCGGCCCAGACCCTGTCAGACACTGAGTACCAGCGGATGCGCGACGCCGCGTTCGCCGTGATGCGCCGCGTCGGCGTCGCAACCGGCGGATCCAACGTCCAGTTCGCCGTCGACCCCGAAACCGGTCGCATGGTCGTGATCGAGATGAACCCGCGGGTCAGCCGTTCCTCCGCGCTGGCGTCCAAGGCCACCGGCTTTCCCATCGCCAAGATCGCCGCGCTGCTGGCGGTGGGCTACACGCTGGACGAGATCGAAAACGACATCACCGGTTCGACACTGGCGGCCTTCGAACCCTCCATCGACTACGTCGTGACCAAGATTCCCCGCTGGGCGTTTGAGAAGTTCCCCGGCGCCGATGCCCGCCTGGGCACCCAGATGAAATCCGTGGGCGAGGTCATGGCCATCGGCCGCACCTTCAAGGAGTCGCTGAACAAGGCGTTGCGCAGCCTGGAGAACGACAACGGAGGCTTGGACGGTCGCAGTGGCACGACCGACACCGATGATCCAGACGCACTGGCCCAGGCGCTGCGCACCCCGACCGCTCATCGGATCCACGACGTCGACGCCGCCCTGACCCGGGGCTGGGACCCCGCCCGGGTCGCCGCGCTGTGCGGGTACGACCCGTGGTTCGTCGACCAGATCCTGCAGATCATCGAGGTTCGCCGAAAACTGCGGGGCTGCGAATTGCTGGCCAACGTCCCGACCGACCTGTTGCGACGCGCGAAGCGAATGGGACTGTCGGATGCCCTGATCGCCCAGGTCACCGGCGCGTCCGAGGCCGACGTCCGCCGCCGCCGCCACGACGCCGGCCTGCGCCCCGTGTACAAGACCGTCGACACGTGTGCCGCAGAGTTCGCTGCCCAGACGCCGTACTACTACTCGACCTATGAGGACCACAGCGAGGTCCTGCCCAGCTCCAAACCCCGCGCGATGATCCTGGGCTCAGGACCCAACCGGATCGGTCAGGGCATCGAGTTCGACTATTGCTGTGTCCATGCCGTGTTCAGCCTGCAAGAGGCCGGATTTGAGACGGTGATGGTCAACTGCAACCCCGAAACGGTGTCGACCGACTACGACACCGCCGACCGGTTGTACTTCGAACCGTTGACGGTCGAAGACGTGTTGGAGATCGCCCACGCCGA
>JBBSNE010000418.1:0-2671 GCA_038232815.1 Euzebyales bacterium
AACGCTATGCCGACGGGTTCGACGCGGACACCCCGCAACTTGGCTGGTCCATGGCCAAGAGCGTGACCAACGCCATCGCCGGACGTCTGGTGGACCAAGGCGTCATCGCCGTCGCTGACGCCTCCCTACTGCCCGCATGGGCCGGGGACCCAAGAGCCGACATCACCATCGACGGCCTGCTGCGGATGACACCGGGCTTGGAGTGGGACGAGACCTACGCCCTGGGCAGCACCATCACCAACATGTTGTACCTGGAAAGCGACATGGGCGGGTTCGCCGCCGCCCAGCCACTGGCCCATGACGTCGGCGGGTACCAGCAGTACTCCAGCGGCACGACCAACCTGCTGTGCGACGTGCTGCACCAGCGCAGCGGCACGGGCGAAGAACTGGCGGCCGATCTGGTGTTCCGGCCGCTGGGTATGGCCAGCGCGGTACTTGAACCCGACACGACGGGCGGCCTGGTCTGTTCCTCTTATCTGTGGGCAACCCCACGGGACTGGGCCCGCTTTGGCCTGTGGTTCGCCCAGAACGGCGAGTGGGAAGGCCGACAGTTGTTACCGCCCGACTGGGTAGACTATTCGACCTCCACCATCGACATCGAGGGCGAGGAGGAGGGATACGGCGCGCACTGGTGGGTCAACCGTCGCGCCGACGAATCGCTGGTCATGCCAGATGTGCGCGCCGACGCGTTCTGGGCCTCCGGGCACGACGGCCAACGGGTGTTCGTCATCCCCTCTGCGGACCTGGTCGTCGTCCGCATGGGCTTCACGCCTGAGATCGACAGCAGCGAACTGGGTTTCGAACAGCTGCTGACCGACCTGATCGGCGCGGTGACGCCGTAGCCCACCGTGTTGGATCGTGCCCCCGCGTCCCATGACGATCCGACACAGCGGCGGTGATGCCAGCGTCGCAGTCGCCCGTCCTCCCCGCTAACGGGCACTCACCGCCCCATACTGGTCACATGACCCGCCTTGCCCCCGCGACTCATGACCCCGAGGTCAAGCTCCTTCCGGACCCGACGCGGGTGATCGCCAGGACCTACCTGCCCTCCGGTGAGGTGACGAACCCCGAGCCGCGGACCGACCGGATGGTCCGGCGGGTGCTGGACATGCCCGAAGCGGTGATAGAAGAACAGCTCTCCAAGGTCATGCGCGACTTCGCTGACCGCCATCGGGACCTGACGGCGATCCTGGAAACAAACTATCAACGGGTGACCGACCACCTTGGCGCCCCCGTCACGGCCGACCACAATGCCCGGCTGTTGATCGGCGCCTACGCCACGATGGAGTTCAGCATCCAGGCGGCGGCGTTGTTCAACCCCTCCATCGTGCCGGCCCCCGATCAGTCCGGGGCCGGACCGGATGAGATCCGGGTCGTCATGAGCCTGCGGGCGGTCGGGGAGGGTCACTTGTCCTGCATCGAATTTCGCACCGGGCTGGTCGGTCCCGGGGGCGTGGTCACGTTGGAGCCGGCCAGCCCGTATGCGACAACCGGTGAGATCACCAACGGCCGTTACGACCGGGCCATGTTCCGGGCCAAGCTCGACGAACTCGGCGGCGACCCGGTGTTGACGCGTCAACTACTTCATCCTCTCGATAAGATCTTTGGCGACCACGACTTGGACCAGGCGTTGGCGAATCTGGCCGCCACCGGTCCCTCCCCCGCAGCCCGGTTCACAACCGAGAAGCTGGCCCGTTCCCTGGCTGCCTCCAACTATGTCGTCTCCTTCGACGAAGACCTGCCCCTGTCCGAACGGGTGATTTTCCCCCGCTCCCCCAACGAGAGCGAAGGCATGGAGGATGCCCGCTTCGTCCGCTTCGAAGACGACGACGGGGACATGACCTACTACGCCACCTACACCGCCTTCAATGGGGTCGACATCTTCCCCCAGTTGATTCAGACGGAGGACTTTGTCAGCTTCAAGATCGCGACCCTGAACGGGCCGGGGGCCCGCAACAAAGGCATGGCGTTGTTTCCCCGGCAAGTCGACGGCTGCTACGTCGCGTTGTCACGCTACGACCAAGAGAACATCGATCTGATGTACTCCGACAACATCCATTACTGGAACGAACGTGAGCGGCTGACCAGCCCAAGTCGAGCCTGGGATCTGGTGCAGATGGGCAATTGCGGATCCCCGATGGAAACCGAGGCGGGGTGGCTGGTCCTGACCCACGGAGTAGGACCCATGCGGACCTATTCGATCGGCGCGATCCTGCTGCATCTGGACGATCCCCGCCGGGTTCTCGGCGAGCTGGGCGAACCACTGGTGCAGGCCGATGAGTCCGAACGCAACGGATACGTGCCCAACGTCGTGTACTCCTGCGGCGGCATGGTGCATGACGGCACACTGGTCCTGCCCTACGGGTTCTCCGACTCGGGTATCGGGGTACAACAGGTGGACCTCGCCGATCTCTTGACGCGACTGCTGGACTGACCAGCAGCGCGCCTGGGTCGGCTCTCGTGACTTGACATGGGAGGTGTCTGCATGCGTGTGCTGATGTTGTCGACCTATCCCCCCCGCGTGTGCGGCATCGCCACCTTCGCCCACGACGTGCGGACTGCACTGCTGGATGCGGAGGGCATCGACCGGGTGGACGTCATTGCCGTGCAGCAACAACAAGAGACGTTGGACCATCCACCCGAGGTCGTGATGACGATACCGGCGCACGAT
>JBBSNE010000419.1:0-2667 GCA_038232815.1 Euzebyales bacterium
CACGGCATCCCCGGCACCGACCACGCCGTGGCACCACCACCCCCACCTGGTCCCCGCCACGGATCACCCGCCGACGCGCTGACCCCCACGGACCCAGACAGCCCCCACACGACGGGCACACCAGCCCGCCTGATGACAATTGCAACTCGACCTCGACCAGGTCGACAGATACCGTAAGCATCGCTGCACTCCGCAGCTCACGAGGCCCTCCGTCGTCCGACAAGACAATGAGCGGGGGGCCTCTACACGTTCAAGAACACACCGATTCTGCCCTGACCCTCGTCCTGCCCGCCAATGACGCCAAACCACCCGCCCATCACGAACTCAGGTGACGCCTAACACCAGGAATCTCGCGGACGTGCAGGGTCACCAACCAGATTCGCGACAACCCCGCCTCTCACCTGCCTGGACGCCGAACCGTCAGAAACCTCCGCCGCCCCATGGACCCCAGATCGCAAAGCTGAGTCCCTGACTCGCCTGGATGTTGACGTAGAGGGTCTCCCAGTTGTTGCTGAACGTGGCACCGGCGAACTCATCGTCGACACGCCCGGCAATGGCGTTCTTGGCGAAGTCGAAGATCCTTCCGTCGGTGGTCAGCCCACGCAGGAAGTTTCCGTCGCCGCCGTCCTCACAGATCACCAGGGTGCCAGTGCGACTGGTGGTGATGTTGTCCGGTAGGTCCAACACCTCCGCAGAGGGAGACTCATACAGCAGATGCAACATCTCCGAAGGGGTGTGGTAGGCCCAGATCTGCCCGCGGCCCTTCCCGAAACCGGAAGGATCGGATGCGCCGGGAGGCTGGGCACCGCCCTGGGTCGAGCAGAAATAGATGGTGTTGCGATCCGCAGCGGCACCTTCCAGACGAGCAAAGATCGCTGCTCCCTTCGCCAGGCCCTGACTGGCGACCGCCTGGATGGCCTGGTCGTTCGTCGTTCCTACCGAAAAGGATGGATCCGGCTCGTCGATGTCGACCCACGTCACGTCAAAGCGTGATCCGACTGCCGGGGCCGGTTCGTTCTGCCCGGCCAGATCGGCGTTGGGACGCCCGGAAACCGCAAGCATCTGTAGGCGCCCGCCGTCATCCAGTCGTTTGGTCCTCATCGGATTGGTGGGTGGGAGGTAACGGTAGAAGCCTGATGGGAATGCGAAGTCGTCTTCTGTGAGGTAGACCGCTCGCGAATGGGCGTCGTAGGCGGCCGACTCGTGCGCGAAGCGGCCGGCACTTCTGATCGGCTGCGCTACGGCATGGCCGTCGACGGGTACTTCGAAGATGTAGCCGTGCTTCTGGGTCAACAGGGAGTTGTTCTGACCGGTGAAGTCGTTGCCGACATCGGGACCGTTGACCGTTTCCTCACACGTGATCCAGGATCCCCAGGGCATCGGCCCGCCAGAGCAATTCATCTGGGTGCCGTTCAGGCTGGTGAAGTTGCGCTGGACGTTGCCGGTTTCGTCAACCTCGACCGTGGTGGTGCCACCGCCCGCCATCGGATCATAGGCTTTCTGGGTATCACCGAACGCACCGACGGGGCCGTTGACCTCGTGATTGCGTATCAGGATCGAGGTGCCGTGACGTCCGCGGAAGGCTGCCATCCCGTCGTGGCGCCCAGGGATCAAGGTCCCATCGGTCAGCGATGCCCCCGTCGGGTCGAACGAGCGGTAGGAGAATCCATCGGGTAAGAGCAGTCGCACCTGCCCGTCCCGCAGGTCGGTCACAGGTCGCAGTGGGCCATAACCCAGCGGACGACCGGCCCTGGCTGGGGATGCGGCCGCAGCCGATGTGAAGAAGCCCTGAAACGGCCCTGCGGCCAGAGAGGCCCCTGCGGCTGTGGCAGCGGCCCTGCGAAGCAGGGCACGGCGGTCCATCGATGACATGAGCGTAATCTCCTGGGGCAGACGTCTGGACACGGTCAGTGATCTGGACCCTAGTACCAGCCCAGCGTGCTGTCGAGGGGCCTGGAAGTGTCCCGTCGTCCCGTTGCACGCGGATTGCCGCACTTGTGCACCACCTCGTCGTCAGCCACCGCCGGGGACATACGGTGGCCGGGATGTCCAGCAACGACTTCCCCACCGTCATCTATGCCGCCCCGCGAAACAGGCGGACCTGGTGGATCGTCGGGGTTGTGGCGCTGCTGCTGATCGTCCTGTTGATCGCCGTGCGGATCGCCTTCACCGCCCTGCCACCGGGAACGACGATCGCCGGGGTGACTGTCCGAACTCCCGCTGAGGTGGTGGCGGTCGCAGAGGACGTCTCGGACCGTCTGTCGAATCTGCCGGTGCAGATCACCACGCCGGCAGGATCCACCACGGTTCGCGCCAGCCAACTAGGGGCCAGCCTGGTCACCAATGGGCTGCGCCAGAGCGCCCAGGACGCCACCGGGGGCGATGCCTGGATCGAACGCTTCACCGGGGGTGGCACGGTCGAGTTGCCCATCGACGTCACCGACGTCAGGATCAAGGTCCTCGTCGGAGCGGTCATCGGCCCGGAAGGCGCCATCAACGGCCGGGCAAAAACCCGCCGTCGCCGGCCAGGCTGACGCCGCCATCGGTGGCCTGGTCGATGACCGTCTCCAGCCAGGCGTCATCGGCGACGAGTTCACGCAGCCCCGCCGCCGTCACCCGTGGCGGCGCCCCGGGGACGTAGCGGTCAGCGGTCTGCTCCACTGACAC
>JBBSNE010000420.1:0-2657 GCA_038232815.1 Euzebyales bacterium
CCTCCCAAGACGCCCTGGAGTTCACCTGGCTGAGCGTGGAGGACGCCTGCTCACCGGTGGTGGCGGCGGAGATGTCGGGGGGCCAGGATCGGCTGATCCAGATGGCGATGTCCTACGTGGGACGTTTGCCGTAACCCGCTAGGTCACGTAGCGGGCCAGTGCCTGTAATCGCCGCCGTGTTTCCCACCGGAACACCCTGGCGGCAACAGGCTCGATCATCCCTGCCAGGACGGACGGGCGGCAGGAGAACGTCATGGTGTAGGTCACGGTGCTGGAATCAGCGGAGATGTCGCGGTGGCGCATCGACGCCGCCCAATCGGTGAACACAAAGATCGGCTTTTCAAGCGCGACGGCGGCCAGTTCCGGGGGACGCCAGGTGATGTATTTCGTGGTGAAGGCGTACCCACCCAGCATCGGCCGCGCCCGACAGCGCGTCCGGACCCCGGGCCCGGGGCTGTCACCGTCCAACACCTCTGCCGCGGACAACAGCGTGTCCCATTCCAGCCGCCGATCGTAGTCGTGGATGGCGTCGAACACGGCCTGACTCGAAGCCGGCATGGTTTCGGTGACTACGACATGCGCCATGGGGTTAGTCTAGGCCGAATCTGTCAATATGAGTTGACATCCACTCGTTGTCAACCTAAATTGACACCATGGTTCGAACGAAGGCCTCCGATGGCCAGGACACCCCACAGGTTCAGGCTGCGGAGGCAGCCTCCAGCCGGGATCCGGAGGTTGGACTGAAAGCCGTTGCCGCCCTGCGCCGACTGGTCGAGCAACTTGAGGCGCTGCAGGTCGACAACGCCCGGGAGCAGGGCTGGTCGTGGCAGCAGATCGCAACGGTCTTGGACGTCAGCCGTCAGGCCGTGCACAAAAAGTACGCCCGCCTGTTGAAGCGGAGGTAGACATGTTCGAAAGATTCACAACCGAGGCGCGCGACGTCGTCGTGGCGGCGCAGGTCGAGGCACGCGGACTTGGCCACCGACGCATCGGGACCGAACACTTGCTGTTGGGGCTGCTGGCCGATGCGGCCACCCTGGGCGGGACCATCTTGGCCGCCTGCGATCTGACGCTGGACGCGACCCGGCAGTACGTCCTTGACTTGTTGGGCTGCCGCTACGATCCGACCCAGGACGTCGCCGCCCTTGAGGCGATCGGCATCGACCTGGACCAGGTGCGAACGGCGGTGGAGCAGGCGTTCGGAAAGGGCGCGCTGGAACGGGCGGGTGGCGGTGGCTTCTCCCAGCGCGGCCACATCCCCTTCTCCCCTAAGGCCAGGAAGGCCCTGGAGTTGGCCCTGCGCGAAGCGCTACGGATCAAGGACCGACACATCGGCACCGAGCACATCCTGCTGGCATTGCTCCGCGAGGGCGAAGGCCTGGCTGCGCTTCTTCTGTCCCAACAGGGCATCGACCGGTCCACCGTGGAGTCGGCCCTGACGCGACTGCGGCGCGAGGCAAGTTGACCCTTGCGTCTACTCAACCCGATTGATATGGTTATTGCATGTCAATCAAGTCACTAATCCGATACATCCTTGTTGGTGTCGTCCTGCCGCTTGTCATTGGCGGCGCGGCACTGGCCTGGGCCTGGCCTGACCTTCCCGCGCAAGTTGCCACCCATTGGGGGGCCAACGGCCAGGCCGATGGGTTCATGAACCGTTCCACCGGGCTGGTCATGTGGAATCTCGGCGTTCTGGCGGGCCTGTGGGCCATGCTGACCGCCGCCGTGGCGGGGGTACCCGCATCGGCACCCGGCGCCCGGGGCATCAAGGCCATTCCGGCCGCCACGGCCTGGGGTGTAGCCATGCTGACAATCGGATCAGCCGTGGCCCAGCGCGGTGACGTCGCCACGACCCGCCCACTGTCGGGTTGGTGGGTGGTCCTGGCCCTGGCCGCCGCAGTGCTGGGCGCCGCCGTGGGCTATGCCGCCGGTGACCCCGCCCCGGCCATGCCCGCCCGTGACCGTGATCCGGATCCGTCCGCGCCCCGCCTGGCTCACCCAACCGCGGGTTCCGTTTGGTGGACCGGGGTGGCACCTGCCGGCCGGGGGATGATGATGATGGCCGCCGGCATGGTGCTGTTCGGCCTGGTGATGGCCTGGGTGGTGGATCCCTGGGCTGCGCTGTTGACCCTGCCGGTATTTGGGGTCCTGGTGGCATCCTCCTACGCGCGAGTCACGGTGGGACAGCAAAAGGTCGTGGTCAGTGGGGGCCTGTTCGGCTGGCCCCGATTGTCGGTTGACTTGGACTCGGTGGCCGCGGCGATGCCCACCACGACCACGATCAAGCAGTGGGGCGGACTGGGTTTGCGGTCACGGCCCGGAGCGACCGGCATCATCACTCGCGGGGGCGACGCGCTTGAACTGCAGCGCACCGACGACACCACGGTGATGATCACCGTGGACGACGCCCACAATGCCGCCGCGACGATCAACAGCCTGTTGGAACGCGTCTAGATGCTGTTGACCCTGGACGACGCCGACGTGCGTCCGTTGTACCAGCAGATCGCCAGCACGATTCGCGGGGCGGTTGCCCGTGGTGAGCTGCAACCGCAAGCCCGGCTTCCCTCCGGCCGAGATCTGGCCGAGTCAAGCGGGGTCACACTGGAAACGGTGCAACGTGCTTATAAAACCCTCGTGGACGAAGGCGTGTTGGTGTC
>JBBSNE010000421.1:0-2655 GCA_038232815.1 Euzebyales bacterium
ATACGCCTGCGCTGCCCCCGACCGGATCGCCATGCACCATGGGCGCTTGTGACCCAAACCCTGCCCGCGCTGCACCGTCCTGTTGCCGTGCGGGGCTTGTTGGTGCTCGGCGTGGTGGCGGTGTCGTTTGCCGCGATCCTGATCCGCGTCGCGGCCGCCCCGGCCCTGGCCCTGGCGTTCTGGAGATCCTTCGGTGGATCGATGGCCCTGCTGCCGTTCGCCGCCCGGGCTGACGTCCGGCCCGGCCCGGTCGAGCGTCGGACGTTGATGGTCAGCGGCATGTTCCTGGCCGTGCACTTCGCCTTGTTCATCGGGGCGTTTTCCTACACCTCCGTGGCCTCGGCCGTGGTGTTCACCACCACCGCGCCACTATGGGTGGGCCTTGGGTCCTGGTTGTTCCTTGGAGAGCCACCCACCCGGCGTACCTGGGCCGGGATGGCGGTGGCGATGGCCGGGGCGGTTGTCGTCGCCCTGGGGGACGCGGGGGAGGGGGCGGTGGGATCAAACCCGCTGCTGGGCGACGCGATGGCAATGGCCGGGGCGGTGATGGTCAGCGGGTACCTGCTGATTGGGCAACGCAGTCGGCAGCAGCTGGCGGTCACGACCTACGGGGCCTGGGTCTACGGGACGGCCGCGGTGGTGTTGCTGGTGGCGTCGCTGGTGATCGGCAGCCCGCTGACCGGCTTTGACACCGTGACCTGGTTGGCCATCGCCGGTTTGATCATCGGACCACAGTTGCTGGGCCATACCGTGTTCAACCAGGTGATGGGGGTCGTGCCCGCGACCGTCGTGGCGGTGGTGGTGCTGACCGAGCCGATTGCCAGTGGCCTGCTGGCGTTCTGGCTGTTGGACGAGGTCCCCCCGTTGCTGTTGGGGCTGGGCGCCCCGCTGATCCTGGCCGGGGTGTTCCTAGCGTCGACCGGTCGCCATCGGCCGTCCGTGGATCCATGATCGCGCAGAGTATGGTCAAGCTGAAAGGTCGGGTTGCCGTGGTGAACGGCGGCTGTGACGGCATCGGCCTGAGTCGGCGAGGGGCCAGGGGGGTGGCGTGCGCCGTCGATCGGCCAGGGTACCGATGGAAGGGTAGGGCCCTTGGTCCGTTACGGTGGTGACGTAGCGTCATCGGGCCTACGGGAGCAGAACTTTTGGCCACAAACAAGATAAAGTCAACATGGACGGGGCGTGGTTGTTTGCTGGTGCTGGCCGTCACGTTGACGCTGGGCTCCCAAGCGGCGACGGCTCAAACCGAGACCGACGACGCGGTGGTGCTCATCGTCCTTGACGTCTCGGGGTCCATGGGCCGGGCAGGTGCAGATGGCACGGTGTTGCTGGATGCGGCCAAAGAGGCCGTCACCGAGCTGACCGCCTCTCTGCCTGATGACATCGACAGCGGTCTGCGCTTGTACGGCCATCGGACTGGCCAAGCCGAATCCGACAAGCCCGAGGGGTGTCAGGACACCGAACTGGTCGTTCCCGTGGGCCAGGGAAGCCCCGACACGGTCGCCGCGGCACTACAACCCCTTCAGCCCAGCGGCTACACCCCGATCGGCACCTCCCTGCAACAAGCCGCCCAGGACCTGGGCTCAGCATCACAGGCAACCATCGTGCTGGTATCCGACGGGGAGGACAGCTGCCAACCCCCGGACCCCTGCGAAGTTGCCGGTGAGTTGTCCGAGCAAGGCGTCGACGTCGTGATCGACACGGTCGGACTGTTGTTGGACACCGCTGAGGCCGACAGCCAGCTGTCTTGCATCGCCGAGGCCACCGGCGGCAGCTTCGTCACCGCCGATGACGCGGCGTCATTGGGCGTGGCCCTGCAAGAGGCTTCCAGCCGTGCACAACGTCGTTACGAGGTATCGGGGGAACCCATTGAAGGTGCAGCGGTGCCCTTCGAGGCGCCCGACCTTCAGCCCGGGGTCCAGTATGTCGATGAGGTTCGGGGCGACGAAACGCTGTTCTACGCCATCGCCGATCTTGGTCCGGGCGACGTGTTCGACGTGGAGATCGTCCGCGAGGGTGTACCGGACGCGACCGGAGTATTTCGTGTGTACACCTATCTCGTGGACCGCGACGACAACGAGCTTGGACCCGACACCTGCTGTACCAGCCAGGACCTTGACACAGCCGACGTAACGGCTCTCCGCAATGTGGAGATCGCCGAGGACGTGGATCAGGCGTTTATCCGCATCGACACGGCTGCAAGCAGCGGTGCGGATCTGGCCGACCTGCAACGTCTGCAACTTCGGGTGGTGCCCGCCGGGGGCACGGCGCCCTCCCCCTCGGCCACCCCAACGGCGTCACCAACGCCGGCACCGACACCGACAGAAACGTCCCAGCCATCTCCGACGTCGACCCCGACCCCGACCCCGACGCCAACGGCGACGCCGAGCCCCTCAGCCACCCCAACCGATTCGGTTTCTACTAGCAGTCCGACAGATGGGGCATCACCGGTCGTTGTGGACCCGGCTGAAACCGCCGAAACTGAAGATGGTCTGCCGCCGTGGCTGTTGGTTCTGCTGGCGTTTCTGGTCTTGGCCGTGCTAGGCCTGGGTGCGTATGTAGTCCGCCTACAGCAACGTGCCAACGCGTCGCAGTCCACCCCACCGCCCCCTCCCCAATAGTTTTTGGCACCGCCAGGTGGGCGGAATGACACGG
>JBBSNE010000422.1:0-2645 GCA_038232815.1 Euzebyales bacterium
ATCTGACATCCATCAGCCGGTCCCCGTCCCGTTGGACGTAGCCCTGGTTGAACAGCAGATACACCACCCGCAGGACCGGAGGTAGCCGCTGGGGTAGTTCGTGGTCATCGGGTACACAAAAGGCCATCCCGGTGGCCTTGACCTTGGCCTTGGCACGTGTCAGCCGTGCCGCCATCGCCACGCGTGTGACCAGTAGAGCACTGGCGATCTGGGGCGTGGTCAGCCCCGCCACCAGGCGCAGGGTCAACCCCACCTGCGCCTGGGTGTCCAGACTGGGATGACAACAGGTGAAGATCAAGCGCAGGCGGTCATCGATGATCGTCTGTGAGAACGGGCTGTCGTCGCGTGCCTGCTGGCGGCGGTCAAGCTCGACAGCCATCTCGGCGGTCTTCTGTTCCAGGCGTCCGCCGCGACGTAGCTTGTCGATGGCCCGGTTGCGCGCGGTGGTCAGGATCCAGCCACCGGGATTACGGGGCGGATCCAGCGCCCAACGGGTCAGCGCCAGCGCAAAGGCTTCTTGGACGCTCTCCTCGGCCAGGGTCAGATCACCGAAGCTGCGCAGAAGCGAGCCGACCGCCCGGCCTTGGTCATCACGAAAGGCTTGCTCGACCAGGGCCTTGACGTCCACAGGGTTAGCGTCCACCGGCTTGGCGTCCACGGCTTTTATCGCACGGCGTCCTCAGACGTCGAAGACGGCGCATTCCGTGACCTCGATGTGGCCGTCACCGGGCATCTTCTTGGCCCACACCACCGCGCTATCACGGTCCGCGACGTCGATCAGATAAAAGCCGCCCATGATCTCTTTGGACTCAGCGAACGGGCCGTCACTGACCACCCCGCCGCTCTGAATCAAGCGTCACGGCATGTTCGGGCCCGACTAGTGCCTCCCCGGCCACCAACACACCGGCCTGGCTCAGCTCCTCGGTGTAGTCAAACCACCGCTTCAACTCCCCCGGGTCAGCCGACCCGGTGGTCGGGTCGGAATTGATCATCAACAGGTAATTCATCGTTGTCTCCTCGACAATTGGGGCGTCGCCGGTCGGCGCCTCACCACCTACGACGAACATCGAAACACGAATTCGACAGTATGTGTGCGGGAAGATGTTCATGTCGGACCCCGTTCGGGTGTACCTGACATCGGCGAGGGGGTGGGCAGTTCGAATTGGGGTCAGCGCGCCTCGGGGCGGAGGGTCGGAAACAGGATCACGTCACGAATCGTCTCGACGCCGGCGAGCAACATGACGAAGCGGTCCACGCCGACGCCCAGGCCGCCTGTCGGGGGCAGCCCGTACTCCAGGGCGCGGAGGTAGTCCTCGTCGACCACCATCGCCTCGTCATCGCCGGCGGCCTTCGCCTTGGCCTGCGCCTCGAAGCGGGCACGTTGGTCGTCGGGGTCGGTCAACTCACTGAAGCCGTTGGCCAGTTCCCGTCCCGCGATCAACAACTCAAAACGTTCGGTGACGAAGGGGACCTCACGATGGCCGTGGGCCAGCGGGCTGGTCTCCACGGGGTGTTCGGTGACGAAGGTCGGCTGAATCAGGGTGTGTTCGGCCAACTTCTCATACAGCTCGACGATCAACCTCTGGGTGCCCCAGTCCGGTTTCCAGGGCACGTCATGGTCGTCGCAGAGCTGTTGGACACGCTCGACGCCGTCGTCATAGGCCAGATCGTCAATTCCGGTCGCCTCACGGGCCAACCCGAGCAACGGCCGGCGGGCAAAGTCCTTTGACAGGTCGATCTGTTGACCGCCGAAGTTGACGACCTGGCCGCCGGTGGCCTCTCGCGCTGCACGCTGGACCAGTGCCTGGGTCATGTCCATGACCTGTTCGTGGTCGGCGTAGGCCTGGTAGGTCTCAAGCATCGTGAACTCAGGATTGTGCCGGGTCGACAGCCCCTCGTTGCGAAAGACCCGACCCATCTCAAAGACACGGTCCATCCCCCCGACGACCAGTCGTTTGAGATAGAGCTCCGGCGCGATCCGCAAGTACAAGTCGGTGTCCAACGCGTTGTGGTGGGTGATGAAGGGCTTCGCCACCGCCCCGCCGGGGATCGGGTGCAACAACGGGGTCTCGACCTCGACAAAGCCGCGGTCGGCCATCTCGCCCCGAAACGCCTGCATGATGGCCGAGCGGATCGCAAAGACCCGCCGTGACTCCTCGTTGACGATCAGATCCACGTAACGCTGGCGATAGCGGGTGTCGACATCACTCAGCCCGTGCCATTTGTCTGGCAGCGGCCGCACGGCCTTGGCCACGATCCGGACCTGCTGGGCCATGACACTCAGCTCACCCCGACGCGACCGGATCACCCGGCCGCTGACGGTGACCCAGTCGCCGGTGTCCAGACGATCCACACCTGCCATCCCGTCCTGGCCCACCTCGGCCAGCGAGACCATCGCCTGCAGATCCACCCCACGCTCACGGAGTACCAGGAACACCAACTTTCCGTGACCGCGGCGCATCATGACGCGCCCGGCAACCGTGACCTGACGGTCGCTTTCCTCGCCGGCCTCAAGCTTGCCGTCGTACTCCTGGGCCAACTCGCCCAGCGTGTCGCTGACGGTGATGCCCACCGGATACGGCTCGGTCCCCTCCTCCCGCCATGCCCGGACCTTGTCACGACGCAGGTCCATCAACTCTGCAAGG
>JBBSNE010000423.1:0-2640 GCA_038232815.1 Euzebyales bacterium
CTGGAAGCGCTGGGGACGCAGATGGAGCAGCGCAAGAGACAGTTGGAGAACTCAACGGTCACGCAGACCCTCCGAAAGGCAAAGCGAGAAGTGTTGCGACGCGTGTGAGCCACTAGCCGCACGTGCCGCACGTGCCGTGCGGCTAGTGCGCTAGTGTCGAGCGTTGGCAATGACTTTACAGTGTGGGTGCCGTCGGTGGGCGGGTGAATTGCTCCGGGGTGAGCGGAATAGGCGGCCTGAAGCACCCGCTGGCGCTGGTCGCGGATGCCTAGGGCGGTGCCGTCGTGGACGTCAGCCGGGTGCAGCAGGCTCAGCGCGGAGTGGTATGCCTCTGCTTCCAAGGCTCCGAGAAGACCGGGCAGATCGGTGCACGGTGGCAGGTGAAGGAGAACTCAACCCTCGAATACGAGCGTCTACCAGTCCTCTTGGATGAATAGCTTCCCGTTGGACGGGAAGTGCGCAGTGGTTGTGCTGCACCGCGGACCCCCGCCCCAGGGTTGCTGCCGAGTACAAGCTCTTCGGCGAGGCCCAATGACCCCGGTGGGGCCGACGGTCGTGTCGTCCTCCACGACGAAACGCGACCAGACTGTGGAGTGCGCATGCTCTTGACCCTGACGTGGCGTGAGGCCTTACGGTCGACCTGACCGTCCCGGCGTCCCGACAGGGTTGCGACCATGACCATCACCGTGCTCGACAGCCAGACCGACATGCGCCGCATCCTCACGGCACCGTCGGCCGAGCGACCAGGCCTGCTGGAGGCGATGCTGGAGCCCGTTGCCGGGATGTATCGCTGGTTCCCGGGCGACCTCGACCTGGTGGAGTTGCATCACCAGGGCAGCGGGTTCCGGGTCGATCGTGACGACGAGCGCGCCCTGGCGGCACTCGACCGGCTGCGCAACGCCGATGCATGGAGTCGGATCGACGCGGCCCTGCACCACGCTGTGGAGGTGCAACGGGCAGCCATCCCCGACGTCACGGTTCCCGACATCCGCGTGATGCTGGTCCTCGGGGACTCGACCGGCTCCCACTTCATGGACGTGAACATGGGCATGTCCGCCAACGGCAGCGTGTCCGGGTACGTGTGGATCAACGTGTGGCCGACCGAGGACAACCTTGTGCGCTTGGAGGCGGTCGCAGTGCACGAACTGAACCACAACCTGCGCTACACCACGGCACCGTGGTTTTGGGATCCGGCGACCGTGACGCTGGGCGAGCAGGTGGTCAGTGAGGGGTTGGCCGATGCGTTCGCGCGGCAGTTGTACGGCGATCTCGGCTACACCCGCATCGGGCTGGAGGCTCAGGGCGACGATGCGGTGTTCGACAAGGTCGTGGCCGCGCTGGGTGTGACCGGCATGCACAACTTCGCGGCCTACGTCCACGGGGATGCGACCGCCGAGCAGTTCGGTGCGACGCCGGTCGGGCTGCCGACCGGGGCCGGGTACGCGGTCGGCAACCGCTTGGTGGACCGCTACCTGGCGGCCACGGGCAAGACCGCCGCCGAGGCGCTGCTGGCCCCGGCCGGCAAGGTCATCGAGGTTGCAACGGCTTGACCGGGCGTGGCCACGTCAGACTCCGCGGGAGCGGGGCCGCGCCCGTGCCCAAGGGGCCGGCTTGGAAAGCCGGAGCCCAGGTCCCTGCCCCTCGTCGCGCACTCGCGGCGCCCGGGAGGCGGCTCCTCCACTCGGCTGCCCACACCTGGGGTCGGGTTCGTGCCCAGTCGAGCCCGGATGCCGCCGCACCCTGGCACACTCCGGCCAGGAATCACTACTACGCCCGGCGCCTGGAGCTGAGGCGGCTGTGGGACGAGGTCGACTTGGGTCCAGCAGAGGGTGTTTGCTGGGCGGGACCCGTCGGAACCCGGGCGAGCGTGCTCGTGATGGGTCACAGTTGCTGGCGCTGTTGGCGTCAGGCCTGGAGTCGCCACCGACCAGCTGCGTCTGCGCCTCGTCGAGAGGCGACGCGCCCGGGAAAGACTCATCTCCTACAGACGGGGTTGTTGACGAGTTGTGGCGGGCGACACTGGCCACCCCCAGAAACCACCGAATTTGGGCTGTACCAGGACCCGTCGCACAACCCACCTTCTTCGTTTGCTCGGCGACTCGAGTCGCGTGAGGCACTGGTGAGAGGTAGCTGCACCAGGGCACCGCCCGGCTTGTGGTGGCTTCGGCACAAGCACCCGAGATCTGCCGGCGAGACGACTTGACAGGTTCAACAACACGCCATGGCCACCGGGTCGCGGCTGACGGTCGGCCTCGGCCAGGATGGCCACGGCATCGAGGTGTCCCTCGACAGGCGCCCGGGGACAGGTCCTCGGCGGCCACGGCGGCCAGGACGCTTCAGCGTCGCCAGGTGTGACCGGATCCGGACACGGGGGCGTCCAACCCGCCCGTCACCAGTCAACGCATCCGGTCGCCCAGGGCCGCCGTGGCGAGGGGACGCTCACGCGCCGACGTGTGCGAATGCCTCAACGGCGGCGCGACGGCGGTGCTGTTCAAGCACCTCGACGTGGGATCGGCCGCGCGCGAGGGCAACGCCGGCGTCGACATCGGTCGGGACGCGGTCGGACATCCACTCCTCGGCCAGCAGGATCCACAGGGCGGTCTTGGCCGCGACCGCCACCCCGAGTTGTTCCAATTCCCA
>JBBSNE010000424.1:0-2640 GCA_038232815.1 Euzebyales bacterium
CCTGGACGCTCGAACACGACCCGGACCACCACCGACACCCGAGCCCGATCATCGACCGACAGGCACACCCATGACGCCACCGTCACCGAACCGGACCTACCAACAGCTCCGCAGCCACCTCGCCACCCTCAAGCTCGACGCTGCGGCCGAAGCCCTGGCAGGCGTGCTCGACGCCAACGACGGCGCGTCGCACGTGGACGTGCTCGAACAGCTGCTCCGATATCCAGGTCACCGCGACCACCACCCGCAAACGCGAGTCGCGACGGCGTCTGGCCGGCCTGCCAGCCGAGCACCGCATCGACGACTTCGACTTCTCTGCCCAACCATCCGTAGACCAGGCCCTGATGCGTGATCTGGCCACCATGCGGTTCGTCGACCGGGCCGGCAACGTGCTGTTCATCGGCCCACCCGGTGTCGGCAAGACCATGCTCGCGATCGGCCTCGGCCACGCCGCGATCGATGCCGGCCACCGCGTCTACTACACCACCGCCGCCGACCTCGTCGCCCGCTGCCACAAAGCCGCGCTCGAGGGACGGTGGGCAAACACCATGCGCTTCCTCGCCGCGCCGCAGCTCCTCGTGATTGACGAACTCGGGTATCTCCCGCTGACCGGGGAGGGCGCCGCGGCCCTGTTCCAGGTCGTCAACCGCCGCTACGGCCACGGCTCGATCGTGCTCACCACCAACCGCGGCATCAGCCAATGGGGCGAGATCTTCGACGACACCGTCGTCGCCGCCGCGATGCTCGACCGGCTCATGCACCGCTCCGTGATCGTGCCCATCGACGGCGAGTCCTACCGCATGCGCGCCCACCAGCAACACACCGAAGACCTACGAAAGGCCGTCGCCGACCACACAGCGTGACTATCCTGCCCAACGCCGACCAGTCCCCAGGTGGGGAAGTTCAGTGAGCAACACTGGCCGTTTTCGGTGAGCGCCAACAGGTCGCGGTCGCGATCGATGAGGTCAAGTACAAGAAGGGCCAGCGCTACCTCACGGTGGTGTGTGACCACTTCACCGGCCGGGTCGTGTGGGCCGCCACCGGCCGCAGCAAGAGGTCGTCGGCGCGTTCTTTGACGCCTTGGGCCCCGAACGGGCCGCTCGGCTGGCGTTTGTGTCTGCTGACGGGGCCGACTGGATCCGCATCGTCGTGGCTGAACGTGCCCCCGACGCGGTGGTGTGTCTGGACACCTTCCACCTGGTCAGCTGGGCCACCGGCGCGGTCGATGAGGGTCGCCGGACCGAGTGGAACACGCTCCGTGCTGCCGGCGCCGCCCACGCGGCCAAGCAGTTCAAGGGGTTGCGGTGGGTGCTGCTGCGCAATTGGGAGAACCTGTCCGGCCGACAGAAGGGCGTGATCCGCGACCTGGAGCAGGCCAACCGGCGGATGTTTCGGGCGTGGCAGCTCGCCCCACCAGGACGATCCAAGAACGTGTTTGGAAAGCGTGGGCGGCGGCGCTTCCCACGGTTTCGGGGTGTGGTGGGTGATGCTGGGTATGGCTACCTCGACTGGAAGTGACCGGGACCCCTACGCCACCGATCTGACCCCTGCCCAGTTCAAGCTCATCGAACCGTTGCTGCCTCCGGCCAACCTGGCCGGACGCTACGAAAAGCATCAAATAGAGTCCCAGATCGTGGTGTCACTCACCGGCCGCACACTGACGCGTTCCCGTTGGTGGGTGTGCGTGCGTGAGATGGCCACCGCGTCATCCTTGAAGAAGAGCTCAACCAACTTCGAGGAGTGACACGATGACCACGACCAGCATGAACATGCTCGACCTGATCCGCAAGTCCCAGACGGACGGGGCCGACATCGACTTCCTGCGCGAGGGGGTGCGGGTGTTGGCCGAGGACCTGGATGGCTGACCGGGTCGGACGGAGTCGGTCGTGCGCCCGGCGCACGTTCCGACACCCGACCAACCTTCCAGCCACCCGGCTGCGAATACCTTCATGGATGCCTGCCCCCTTTGGGTGGCGCACTGTCGGACCGCCCCCCCCTAAAATGGCGGTCCGCGGAGAGTTTGGACATGACCCGCGCAAACGAGAGTGGCAAAGGCAACAGGATCCGTGTCATCGTGATCTCCATGATCGCAGTTGTGGGGATGGTGGCGGTGGGCGGGCTCGGCGGCCCGTTCGGTGCCGCCGAGGCGGCGACCTCGGTCGATCTGGGCACTGCCGAGAGTTTCGCAGTCCTGGCCGACTCCACGATCACCAACACGGGACCGACGACCATCACCGGCGACGTCGGCCTGCATCCGGGCACCGCGGTCACGGGCTTCGACAGCGTGACCCTGATCCCGCCCAGCGCGCTGCACGTCGACGATGCCGTCGCCGAGCAGGCCAAGGTCGATCTGGTCACTGCGTACAACGAGGCCGCCGGCCAGCCGGTGAGCGCGCAAGTGTCGACCGAGCTCGGCGGTCAGGTGCTCACGGGGGGTGTCTACGATTCGGCGGATGGCACGTTCGAGATCACGGGCACCCTCACCCTCGATGCACAGGGCCCCTCTGTGTCAAGCTTGGTAGGGACGGGGACACCCAGACAATGACTGAGCATGAGGGCGAGAGGGAACTTGACCACGATGACATCCACGATCGCTGCACGGCCGACCGGCCACACTGGCAGCATGACACCGAACAACGA
>JBBSNE010000425.1:0-2625 GCA_038232815.1 Euzebyales bacterium
CCCCGCTGCCGCTGTGCTCGGGCAGAACGTGGGCGTCCCCCTGCTCGGTGCGAACGGTGAACGGGTCGTCGGAGGTGACATCAAGGGCTGTCGTGACGGACCGTCGGTTGCGCCTTCGAGATGACCGGACCAACAAGACCTCCACCCGCCACCAGACACACGCCAGTCCCTGCAGCGGGCTGTGCATTTGGGTGCCTGCGACGACGGAGCCGAAGACTTCGACCTGCTGACCGTCCGTCACGTCCCCAAGGTCAGTCTCAAGACCGGCACTGTGTCGCAGATCCCGAATCAGGCGGCCCGCCTTGACCAGCTCATACACACCCGCACCGCCGAACACCAGGGCAAACAACGGATCCATCGGCGCCTAGTATCCCAGCTTGTCCAACTTCTTCGGATCGCGCTGCCACTCTTTGGACAGCTTGACCCGCAGGTCCAGATACACCTTGGTGCCGAGCAACGCCTGGATTTCCGGTCGGGCATCGGTGCCGATCTGAGCCAGCACCGACCCCTGACGGCCGATGACAATGCCCTTTTGAGAATCTCGCTCGACAACGATGGATGCGAACACCGCAGTCACGCCGTCAGACCTCCCAGGCCCGACCTCCTCGACGGTCACCGCAATGGAGTGCGGGACCTCCTCCCGCATCGCCACCATCGCCTTCTCTCGGATGATCTCCGCGACCTGTTGAGTGACTTCGGCATCGGTCACCACGTCAGTGGGGTACAAGGGCGGGCCAGCCGGCATGTGCGTGGCGATCAGATCGACCAGCAACCCGACTTGGTCATCGCGGCGGGCACTGATCGGAACGACGTCCTCGAACGTTGCCAATTCGCTCAATCGGGCCAGGGCGGGCAGTTGGGCACCACGGCTGATGCGGTCGACCTTGTTGACGACCCCGATCAGGGGTGTTGCCGAGGCGCTGACCACATCGGCCAGATACGCGTCACCACGGCCGACCCCGCTTTCCCCGTCGACCACGAACACAACCACGTCGACCCCCTCAAGAGCCCCCTGGGCGACGTCGTTCAGGCGCGATCCAAGCAGGGTCCGGGGTTTGTGGACACCGGGGGTGTCGATGAAGACGATTTGCACGGCTTCCCGTGTCAAGATCCCACGGATGGCGTGGCGTGTGGTCTGGGGCACAGGCGTGGTTATGGCCACCTTCTGACCCAGGATCGTGTTCAGCAGCGTCGACTTACCCACATTGGGGCGCCCGATGATCGCACACACCCCTGAGGCAAAGGACTGGTCGTCGTCCAAAGGACCGTTCACAATCCCCGACGCTAGCAGTGAGGGGGCCCAAGCGATCTGGGCCCCTTGGGCCCGTCAAATTGGGCCCTGGGGCCCTGTTGTCCGGCACACCTTGACCGTAGCGTCGATGTATGCCCCCACTGCGCCGGCCGCTGAACCCCCGATCTGGCAACGATGCCGGACAAACGACCATTGAATGGCTGGGCATAGTCGCAGTCGTGGCCGCGATCATCACGGCGCTGATTCTCTCAGCGCCGGGGCTGGGTGAGACCATTGCACGCGATGTTGAATGCCTGATCAGTACCGTCACCGGTGGTGGCGGGTGCAGCGGCGAGGACAGCGCCGCAAACCCCGGTGAGCCGGACCGTGCCTGCGTCACCAGTTCCACCGAGGGACGGGTGACCATCAACGGTCGGGTACTGGTCGTTGATGCCGAGACCGGCGACGCCTACATCCGAGAGGAGAAGTCCGACGGCACTGTCGAGGTGACGTTCATCGAGGAGGGGTCGCTCGGCGCGTCAGTAAGGGCCGGTGGGAAAGCAAAGGGCACCATTGGAGACGTGAGCGCAGGCGGGGGTGCCGAAGCGTCGGCGGGTGCCGCCATCGGGGGATACGTCGGCGAAACCCGTGTGTTCGACGATCCGGCCGAAGCCGATCAATACATCCAAGACCGCATCACTGACGAAGCGATTGAGGCGCTGCCCCCCGGCGTTGAACAAGGGGCCGGCCTGGTCCGTAGCGGCATCGACTGGATCACCGGACACGAGACGCCTACAGGAGAAGAGGGCTCCCAAGAGGGTGGAGTCGGCGGCAAGATCGAGGCTAAGGCCGAGGGAGCGGCCGGGCCTGCCACGGCATCGGTGGAAGCAGCCGTAGAGGCGGGTGCAAAGGTCAAGGTCATGCCCGACGGCTCCATGGAGGTGACCGTTGACGTGGCCGCAGACGCCAGCGGCAACATCAGCGTCGTCAAAGGCCAAGCAGGCAGTTCAGGCTCTGTAACGATAAAACTGGATCCTGATGGGCGTCCGGTTGAGGTGGAGATGTCTCAGACAGTCAGCGGCGAACTTGGCGCCAGTCTGGACATTCCCGGGATGGAAGGGGTTGATCTGCCCGTGGGCGGTGGCGCTGGCCGAGAACAGGCCGTCACGGTCAGCGTCGATCTGACCGATCCTGGTCTGGCTGCGGCGGGAGAGGACCTGATCGACCAGCTTGGTGGGGCCATCCAAAACGGCGGGTTGGGCGGGGTTCTCGATGCCGCGGACAATTTGGTGCAACAGGCGGGCCAGGCTTCCACCGTCACGGTCGAAACGTATGAGATCGATGACTTCGAGGTGGGAGCAGAGGCCAGCGGCAACGTGGGCGTGGGTGTAGGA
>JBBSNE010000426.1:0-2616 GCA_038232815.1 Euzebyales bacterium
GCCGCCAGCTATCACCGGTTTGCCCTGGACTGGGGCGAACGCAATGCCCGGATCTTCGAGCTGTTCCAGGAACCGCCCAGCCTTGGCAACATGGCACGGCGCCTGTTGGGGGTGGGACGCGCCAGCGGCCTTGACGGGTTGGAGTTGTCCCGCCAGTTCCTGACCTCCGGCGACGCGCTACTGGACGAACACTTCGCCGACGAGCGGTTGAAGACCGCCCTGGCCTGGTTGGGGGCCCAGTCCGGTCCCCCCACCCACGAACCGGCCACGGCTGATCTGGTCGGTTGGAACATGGTGATGCACCGTTTGGCACCGGGACGGGCGATCGGCGGGTCGGGTGCGCTGAGCGTGGCACTGGCCGAACGGTTTCGCCGTCTGGGTGGCACCATCCGGCTGAGCGACGGAGCAGGTCGGATCGTGGTGCGTGACGGCAGGGCACGGGGGGTGGTGACCGAATCGGGCGAACGCATCGCCGCGGGCACGGTGGTGGCGGGCTGTCATGTCTTGACGACGGTCGGGTTGGTCGGTGACCAGGGACTGCCCGCGGGTTTCGCCTCACGTGCCCGGGCCACGATCAGGACGGGCAACGGCATCGGCATGGTGGTGCGATTGGGCACCAACGCCCTGCCGGTCTATCCGGGCTCGCTGGACGGGGCGGAGCACCACGCCCTGCAGTTGCTGGCCCCCTCCAGGCGGTTCCTACGTGCGGCACATGGCGACTTCGTGGCCGGCAGGCCCCCGGCCGAACCGGCGGCGCTTGCCATGGCCTTCAGCGGAATCGACCCCACCATCGCGCCGCAGGGCAAGCACAACGTCACCGTCTGGGGGCAATGGCACCCGTTCGCGTTGGCTGACGGCACGAGCTGGGATGACATCGCTGAACGCGAGGGGGAGAAGTTGGTCCAGGCGGTCGACGTCGTTGCGCCGGGCTTCGCCGCGTCGGTGGAGCACGCCTACGTGCAGACCCCGTTGGACCTACAGCGGGAACTGGGACTGGTCAACGGGCAGGTCATGCACGTCGACATGTCATTGGACCAGATGTTTGCCTGGCGGCCCATGCCGGAGCTGTCTGGCTACCGGATGCCCGTCGACGGACTGTACCTGACCGGCGCCTCCACCCACCCCGGCGGCGGCGTGTTCGGCGCCAGTGGGCGGACGGCGGCGGGGGTGGTGTTGGACGACCGGCGCCGCGCGCGCAATCCGGTGATGCGTGTCGGCGGCGCGTTGCGGGCACGCTTCGTCCAATGACTGTCTTGTCCCGCCCGTTGGACCGCAGCCAGTCGGTGGTGCGCCGGTTGCCGATCCTGCTGGCGGTGGCGGCGGTGTTGTTGCAGTTGACCTATCCGCGTCTTTCGGCAGAGGGGCGCGATGTCGTGACGGTCGTCTCGGTCATCTTGTTCAGCGGCGCATCGCTGTCGCATGCCGGGCTGACGAGGGGTTGGCGGACGGCGGTGATGATTGCCGGAGTCTTCGGAGGGGGCGGGTTGGCGGTGGAAGCATTGGGCGTGGCGACCGGCTTTCCGTTCGGCTCCTATGCCTACTCCGGCCGGCTGGGCCCGGCTGTGGCCGGTGTGCCGTTGGTGATCCCTTTGGCCTGGACGATGATGGGTTATCCCGCGTTGGTTCTGGCCAGGGCGGTGACTGCGCGATGGTGGCCCGGGACCCTTGTGGGGGCGGGGGCGTTGGCAGCTTGGGACCTGTATCTGGACCCGCAGATGGTCAGCGAGGGATATTGGTCGTGGTCGTCAGGCGGTCCGCATCTGATCGGAACGATCCCAGTCACGAACTACCTGGCCTGGCTGGGCATTGCCTGGCTGATGATGGGTGCGGTGTGGCAGCTGACGGGGCGCTGGTCATCGCAACGGGCCGAGGTGGGAGTCCCTCTCGGGCTGTACCTGTGGACGTGGAGCGGCAGCTTCGTGGCCCACCTGTTCTATTTCGGCCTCCCCCAGTCGGCGCTGTACGGGGGCGTCGGGATGGGCCTGTTCGTCGGGCTGCTGCTGGTCAACTCACGTAGGTCATAGTATGGCCGTTTCGTTCACGGGACGGGTCCAGGTCAGCGTGTAGCGCCACAGAAGGTGGCGTCGAAAGGTGTGACCCGGAAGTTCTCGATCCGCGATCGCCCGTACCTGCGCGTCGGTGTGGGGTGGCGGCCACGCAATGGGCGAAGAGGGCTCCCACAACCCTTTGTTCAACACGTGCTGGTGGACTCGAGTGGCGACCGCACCGGCCAGGTCCCGGGGCAGATCGCGAGGGAAACGGCTCTGGCTGATGCCAATCACGCCTACCCGGCCGCCAGGCTTAACGAGTTGGCGAAAGCGGCGAAGCGCAGCGCCGGTGTCAACGTGGTGAAGCATGGCGACCGACACCACCAGGTCGAACGACTCCGGCCGGAACTCATGAGCATGACATCGCCCAGAAAATACTTAACATTGGACTGACTGGTCGACAAACGAGCCAGGGCGATGCTGGGTTGATGGATGTCAATTCCGATGACCTCGTTCGAGCTGGCCCCCAGTTGGCGGGTGAGCATCCCTTCGCCGCACCCGACGTCCAGAACCCTGTCGGCGGGCCCGAGCTTCAAAAGCACGGGGTGGTAGTGGATGTTGTGATTCC
>JBBSNE010000427.1:0-2603 GCA_038232815.1 Euzebyales bacterium
TGGGCCTGCCGCGGCCAGCCGATTGTTCAGCGGCAGGTGGACGGCGCGGGTGACGGCCAGAACGCCGATGTTCAGCGCCAATGCCGTGACAATCCACGGAAGGGAGGGGCCCCTGGATGCCAACTGAAGGACCATGGCGGCCAGGGTCCACAAGATCGCCCCCAAAAAGATCACCAAAAAGGCCGGGTTGATGATGCGACGGTTCGTTGCCTGCATCGTGGTCAAGAACGTGTGATCGTCGGCCTCGCGCAGTCCGGGCATCACTGCAATGCTGAAGCTGGTCAGCAGCCCGGCGGTCAAGCCCGTGGTCAGCGTCGCGGCCACCAAGGTGGCAGTGCGCCAAAGATCCGCGTTCATCGAGTGGGGATCCAGCCAAGCCCCATCAGGTGCGGGCTGGCACACATCATCGCAGGATCGGACTCAAGCATCCGAGCGCACAACACGGCGGCCGGCAGCAGCTGCTCCAAGGCTTCTGGCGGGGCATTGTCCAAGGCGGGGGCGCTGGGACCTTCGACCCCCAGTACGACGACATCGTGCAATCCAGCGCGAGTCATTTCTGCGTGTAGTTCCTCAGGTCGATGCATATAGGCGCTGGTGAAGCCAGCCGGGTCCTCTGGATGGTGACCGGTTTTCAAGATAGCCGTGAGCCTTGACACATTGGTTGCGCCCAGGCGGCCGTTGGCACCCAGTTCCAGGATTGCGGCGTAGCGGCTGATGGCGGCCGTAGCGATCAGGCCGCCGGGACGCGTTGCCCGAACGGCTTCGGAAAGGGCCTGCGCCCGATCGGCTGGGTCGTCCAGGTGGTACAGGGGGCCCAACAGCAAGGTCGCATCCGCCAGGCCGCTACCGTGTTTCAACGAGCGGGCATCGCCCACCGCAGCGGTGTGGTCCCCACCGTTGTCAAGTGCCTGGCGGACATGTTCGGGCACCGGATCGATCAGATGGACGTCATAACCATCGGCGGCCAGCGTGCATGCGCGCCCGTCCCACCTCCGACATCCAAGATCCTCCCCGGCGGCGGCGGCAAGTGACGACGCAGCAGTTCCTGGGTGCGGGCAAACTCCAACCGGCCGTGGCCCGAGCGGACCAGCCGTTGATCCTCATCGTAGCGATCGCGGTAGAAGGCCTGGATCATCGGGTCTGGTACGGGGTCGGTCATCTCCCCCAAATGATGCCGCAGGGAGCGGGGCGCATCTGCGTTGCTCCTGAGTGGTGGTGCCAGAAGTCAGCCAGGTCAAAGTCGGCAGGAGGGATGAACGGTTCGCGGGTAATCCGTGTCGCCCGCAAGTCATCGATGCACACCGCCGCCGTTCGCTCGTTCTCGACGACGATGAGGTGCCACGAGCCGGCTTTCAACACCAATCCCAGCGGCTGCACGGTTCGCGTAGGTTCATGCTCCAGCATGATCTCGACCTGCCTATGCCGCTGGATGCACCCGCGCAATCGCCGCAGTTCTCCGTCCGGGATCCGGTGGCCGGTCACAGGGTCGGGGTCGTGCAAGAACCACGTGCCCAGATGTTCGGCCTGCGCTACGGCGTCGGGCTGCATGATGCCCAGCAGCTTGTGACGCATGATTCTGGTTGGTGATTCCAAACCCAGCCTGCGGGCGACGTGCGGGAGTCCGACCAAAAGCAGCGCTCCGGCTTCTTCGGAAGTCAGGCCTGAAAGCCGGGTCCGAAAGCCGGCGACAAGCTGGATACCGCCGCCAGTGCCCCTTGTCGTGAACACCGGTACACCCGCTTCACCGAGCACGTCGACATCGCGCAGCACTGTCCGCTCCGACACTTCAAGGGTTCGACTGAGCTCCTTTGCCGTCATCTTCCCGCGGCGCTCCAACAACAGCAACATCTCCAAGGCCCGGGCGGCTCTCATGAACGGATTCTAGAACCAGACAATAGATGTCAGCTTTGGGTGCGAACATGCGGGTGATGAACACCGACGACGTTGAGGGGACGGGCACGCCCGACGACCCCTGGCAGCTGACGACCCCACCCGGCAAGAGCGCGTTTGAGGCCTACCGTGATCCCGACGCAGATCCTCCGGCGTTGGTGGTGCAGGTCGGCACGACCCAGCTGCGCTACCACCTGTCGATCATCGATGATCTTCACGCCATGTTGACCGACCACGACGGCTGGATGCCGCTGGGCAATGCCGATGAACAAAAGCCCGCCACGGACGGGACCGTCGAGGCATGGGCCCGGGCATCACACAATCCCGTGGGCGGTTGGTATGGGCTGAAGAAAGGTCTTCGCGGCCGCGTAGGCAACTACCTGCCACCTGTCCTTGAGGCCATGGGCCTCGCCGAGGTCGAACACAACGCCCGCAACAACCGAATACGAGCAATCTGACGATGACCACCCGCTACCACGTCGCCCGGATGATCAACGCCCCCGCGCAGAAGGTGTGGGATCTGTTGACCGACGCAGATTCCTACAAGCACTGGAACGACGCTGTCATCAGCATCAGGGTCCGATCGCCGAAGGAAATACCATCCGCTTGGTCTCGGTTTTGGACCCTGAACGCACATTCAAGTTAAGGGTCACCACGATGGAGGCTCCCACGCGGATGGTGTGGACGGACGGGATGCCGCTGGGGCTGTTCAA
>JBBSNE010000428.1:0-2575 GCA_038232815.1 Euzebyales bacterium
TCGCTCTACCACGAATGAGGAGATCTTATGTTGCAGACCGTCGAGGTGAGCGCTGGGCCGATCGAGTACCTGGACACTGGTGGCGATGGTCAAGTGTTCGTCCTGACGCCGGGGGTCCTCATGGATGAGACGTTGTGGGCCAGCGTGGTCGATCGCCTGTCTCCGGAGCATCGCTGCATCGTGCCCCGGCTTCCCCTCGGCGGCCACCGTCGGCCGATGCGTCCTGACGCCGACTTGTCGTTGCATGCTCAGGCCGACCTACTTGGGGAGTTCTTGGACCATCTCGACCTACACGCGGTGATCCTGGCGTCGGTCGATTGGGGTGGGACACAGCTCACCTCGGTTCGCCATCCGGAGCGGTTCGCCGGCCTCGTGCTGCTGCCTCAAGAGGCGTTTGACAATATCCCACCAGGCTTACCAGGCAGGTTCGCGGGTCTTGCCGCGAGAGTGCCGGGTGGTCTGTTCATGGCGGCACAGTCGTTGCGGTTTCCGCTGCTTGCGCGGCTGCCGGTGACATTCGGGTGGATGGCTAAGCGGCCGATTTCCAAGGCGATGCTGATGAGCTGGACGACGGGAGCACGCACCTCCCAGGCTATCCGGAATGACCTCAAGAAGTACGTTCGCACCAGCAACTATGACGGGCTGAATGAGGCGGCTCGGTTGCTGGCCGGCTTCGACCGGCCGGTGCTGGTCTTATGGGCTGCAGAGGAACGGGTCATGCCGGTCGCCCACGGTCGCCGGCTGGCCGAGATCATCCCCGGCGCCCGCCACGAGGAGATCGCCGACTGCTATACACTGATGCCACTCGATTGTCCTGACGTGGTCGCCGACCAGCTGGCTGCGTTTGCAGCCGAGGTCAATGAAGTCCGTTCTTAGGTCCCCACTGGCCAGTGGTCCACTGTCAGACCTGACATCGGGAAGTCAGCCGGATTGCCGGTGGCCAGATGCGCATCGATGCCGACGGCGGCGGCGGCGATCAAGCACTCGGCTTGATGCACGGTGACCCCGGACTCTGCCAAGCCTTGACGCCACCGTCCGGCCCGCTTGCCCTCTGCCGGACCCACCGGGGCACACCGAAGGCCGCGGAACAGCCGTGTGATGGCTGGATGTTCTTCCTGCTTCGCTCCTCGCCAGATCTCTTCGATGTTGATGACACACACCCAAGGTTCGTCGCCCTTTCGGCGTAGCTGCCGCAGGCGTTCGGCGGCTGCGCGGCCCCGTAAAGCATCGATCAGCACGGTGGAATCCAACAGCACTCGTGCCATGTCAACCCACGCGGCGAGGGTCTGCGGTCCGTTGTGCACGGACCCAGCCAGCAGGATCGTGGTCCCAATCGTGACCGCCGTCGTCGATGCCGCCCAATGCTGCCTCCACGTCTTCCCACCGACGCTCGTCCTCCAGGCCACGCCTGATGAATTCGACGATAAGGGCACTGCGCCGGCGTTTGCCGGCACGCCGGTCAAGTTCGTGCACCAAAGCGTCCTCAACCGATATGTGCAAACGCATGTGCATATCTGAGCACACAGCGACCTGGGACTACAGCCGTGGCCGCCCATATGCTGTTGCACACTGCCCCATGGCAGTAAGGCCAGACCAAAGGCGAGAGACCTTGAGTTCTTCTGATGAAATGGATCCGGTCGCTTCCACTACTGCGGTTTGGCGCGCGGCCGCTGAACGCAACGATGTGGCGGCGGCATCACGTTGCCTGGCTGACGGGGTGGTCATGGTCTCACCCCTCACAAGCGCATTCAGGTTTCGCGGGACCGCTGAGGCTAATGACGTGTTGGCGGCTGCGTTCGAGGTGCTCAGCGAAATCCGCTTCCACACCGAAGTCGGTGACGACAGGACCCGTGCGCTGTTTTACTACGCTCGATGCGGCTCGGAGCCATTGGAGGAGGCGCAGTTGTTGCGGTTCGACCCTGACGGCCAAATCACGGAACTGACGCTGTTCGTCCGGCCACTGCCTGGCGTGACCGCGATGATGGCGGCCATCGGCCCGAAACTGCTGAAGCGGCAACGCAAGCCGGGTCTGGCCAGGGTCATCGCCGGCGCGACGGCACCGCTGGCCGCGCTCACCCGTCTGGGAGAACGACACCTGGTGCCCTTGACCGATCCAAGGCGGGATTCAGCCCGGGACTGAAGGCTCCTGACCGCTGGTGAGTGCAGCCTTGGCCAGGCATGCGAACGCGCCGACGTCCAAAACAACCCTGGCGGTGTGCAGTCGGTCCCAGCGTCGGCGGATCTCCTGCCAACCATCGACCTCGCCGTCGACGTGGTAGCTGATGGTGCGCTTGTTGAGAGGAACGTTGCCCAGCCCGGTGACGGCCAGCATGGCGACCAGGGTTGAGGCAGCCGCTGCCGTCAGCCTGAGTTCCTCAGTGCCGCGGCGGTCTATTCCCGCCGCGACCACCGCCGCGAGGGTGACGCTGGTGTAGACGGGCATGATCTTGGCCAAGTGGCCGGTAAGTGCCTGTTCGGCGGCGATCTCGGATTTCGGCGGCAATGCTCGCAGGGCGGGATGCGCCCCGATCAGCGTCCCGAGTTCGTTGCCAGCAAGCAGCCCGCTCAGGGCCAA
>JBBSNE010000429.1:0-2564 GCA_038232815.1 Euzebyales bacterium
ACCTGGCCATTGCCTTGGGGATGGAACTGGTGGCCGACCCCGACGAGCACTACGACCTGATCGTGATCGGCGCGGGTCCCGGCGGTCTTGCTGCCTCGGTGTATGGCGCATCGGAGGGCTTGTGCACCCTGCTGGTCGATGACACCGCCGTCGGAGGGCAGGCGGGGACGTCGTCACGAATAGAGAACTACCTGGGCTTTCCCACCGGCATCTCAGGAGCCGAGCTGGCGTTCCAGGCTGAGATACAGGCGCTGAAGTTCGGCGCGAAGCTGAGCGTTCCGCGACGGGCGGTCGCGCTTGAACCTGCCGGGGAGGGCTTCACGGTCCGTCTTGACGACGGGTGTGCCATCAACGGCCGGGCAGTGGTGCTGGCCACCGGTGTGCAGTACCGCCGGTTGGGTCTGGACCGGCTGGAGGAATTCGAGGGCGCCGGCATCTACTACGCCGCGACGGAGCTAGAGGCACGATTTTGCGCCGATGACCACGTGGTCATCATCGGGGGAGGTAACTCGGCCGGTCAGGCGGCCATGTTCCTGTCACGTTCTGCCGCCCACGTCACCGTGGCCGTCCGGGGCGAGGGGCTGTCGGCCACCATGTCGACCTACCTGTCCCAACGGTTGCTCGAGGATCCACGCATCACCCTGCGAACCCACACCCGGGTCACCGCACTGCACGGCACGTCGATCCTGACCGCGGTGACGTTGACCGACACACAAACCGGTGATCAGGAGACCGTCGACACCGGCGCACTGTTCATCATGGTCGGCGCTGCCCCGAACACGTCCTGGCTGGGCGGCCGTGTGGAGACCGACGACAAGGGATTCGTGCTGACCGGCCACGATGGCGATACCTACGCCACGTCGCTACCCGGGGTATGGGCTGTCGGCGATGTGCGGTCAGGGTCGGTCAAACGAGTCGCCTCGGCCGTCGGGGAGGGGTCGGTGGTGGTCACCGGAATCCATCGCCGTCTGGAGCGCCAAAGGTCCCCGATCTAGCAGGACCTACGGCCTTCGTCCGGCGTCGTCGGTGTCTTCATCATGGTCGGTATCAGGAGATCTCCTGACATGACACTGAAAGAGACAAGGCGATGAGCACCACCGTTCGTACCGACACCGACCACACCATCGACGCCAAACTCGGATTGGCCGAGGAGCACGACCGTGCCTACCGGGCTCGTTACCTGATGGGCATCACACGGATCGCCCTGGGCTTTGTGTTCCTATGGGCTTTCCTGGACAAGACCTTCGGGCTGGGCTTCGCCACCGCCTCCGAAGACGCCTGGATCAACGGTGGCTCCCCCACCTTCGGGTATCTGAACTTCGCGACCGAGGGGAAGGCATTCCACGACTTCTTCGCCGGCCTGTCCGGCACCGCCGCGGACTGGCTGTTCATGCTTGGTCTGCTGGGCATCGGGCTGGCCCTGATCCTGGGCATCGGCACCAGGATCGCCGCGATCTCCGGAACGGTCATGTTGACCTTCATGTGGCTGGCCTCTCTGCCGCTTGAGAACAACCCGTTCCTGGACGACCACCTGATCTACGCCGTGATGCTGATCGGACTGGCCGCCTACGGCGCCGGCAGGTACCTGGGCCTTGGCCGGCAGTGGGAGCGCACCGACCTGGTGCAGCGTTTCCCCTTCCTGCGGTAAGTGAGCCCGCCAGCAACCGGCCCCGTCACCGGGGCCGGTTACGTTGTGCCCCGGTTCGTCCCCCTTCCCCGTGGTCAGGATCACCGACATGCGTATCGCCGTGTTCTCAGCCAAGCCACACGATCGCCGGTCACTGACCGCCGTCAACGACGAGGCTGGCGCCCCACACGACCTGGCGTTCTTCAACACCCGGTTGACTGCTCAGACCGCCGGTCTGGTGGAGGGGCAGACAGCCGTGGCGGTGTTCGTCAACGACGAGGTCGGGGCCGACACGCTTGAGCAACTGGCCACCAGGCGGGTGGAATTGATCTTGACCCGCTCGGCCGGGTTCAACCACATCGATGTGGCACGAGCGGCTGAGTTGGACATCACCGTCGCCCGGGTCCCGGCCTACTCCCCCTATGCGGTTGCCGAACATGCCCTGGCGTTGCTGTTGGCCCTGAACCGCAAGCTGCACCGCGCCTATTCGCGGGTGAGGGACCAAAACTTCTCCCTGGCCGGCCTTGAGGGGTTCGATGTGCACGGCAAGACCCTTGGCATCGTCGGCACCGGCACGATCGGCACGGTCTTCGCCCGCCTGATGCGGGGGTTTCATTGTGAGGTCTTGGCCTACGACCCGTTCCCAAACGACGAGATCACCCGTATGCGCGGGACCTATGTCGGCTTGGACGAGCTGTTTGACCGGTCACAGATGGTCTCGTTGCACTGCCCGTTGACCCCGGACACCCATCACCTGCTGGATGACGACCGGTTCGGTCGGCTGCCGGCCGGGGCGTTGGTCGTCAACACCTCACGGGGAGGGTTGATCGACGCCACCGCAGCGGTCCGCGCCTTGAAGTCCGGCCATCTGGGGGGACTGGCCATCGACGTCTACGAGGAAGAGGCCGACCTGTTCTTCGAGGATCGGTCTGAACAG
>JBBSNE010000430.1:0-2559 GCA_038232815.1 Euzebyales bacterium
GACGATCCCCGTCTGCAGAACCCGGTGGTGCTCGACCTCCATCGCGTCGAGCACACCCTCGATGTAGGCAGCCGTTCGATGTTCGCTGTTTGACAACTCTGGGTTGGCATGAAGCGTCTGGCGATGGTTGGTCAGACGAGCCTGCAGATCGTTGGCGGCACGCCGCACCTCGGCAGGGGTCAGCGTGGCCAAGTGACCGGGTTCCCTCATGTCGACCCATACTGCCGTCGTTGTCGATGTTGCTCTGTGGCGGGGCCGGCGCAAACCCTTGAAAGTGACTCGGCCCGTCATTGAAAACGACTCGGCCTGCTACGTCGACACTGGCCTGACCTGGGGTGACTCCCCGAAACGGCCCAGCCAAACCTGTTGAGGACGCCTGGTCGGAGTCGTTTTCGAGGTTCGAGCCCGGCCAGGACTATCCCAGGTCGACGACCAGTCCTTCGCTTGCGACGAGCACCTCGCCATCGAAGCAGGCCTCCGCCTGGCGGCGGCTTTCTTCGCGATCAATGCCGGGCCAGAAATGGGTCAGAAGCAGCCGTTGTGCACCTGCTGCGGTGGCCGCCTGCCCAGCCTCAGCCGCTGTCATGTGAAACGTTGGGGTGAGGGTTCCGGGCGACGTGCTACGACGGGCGTCGGTGGCCTCGATCATGAACAGGTCCGCGTCCCGACCCAGGTCGGTCAAAAGCGGATCAGGTCCGGTGTCACCGGTGTAGGCAACAGTCACATCAGGAGCGGCCAGACGTACCCCGGCGTTCGGCACGTAATGAGGAAGGTCAAAACTGGTGAGTTCAAACGGCCCGACCGGATGTGGTCCGGACGGCAACGCGGTCCAGTCAAACACCTCCCCGAAGTCGGTGGCGAAGTCGTCGTCCATGGCCGAGAGTGCCCTGATCACCCCGGGCGGGGCAAACAGGGGGATCGGGGGGGCATCGCGGCGCAGGAACCAGCGCACGCGGTACAGCGCATGCAGGTCGACACAGTGGTCGGCGTGCTGGTGGGTCACGATGACCGCGTCGATTCCGTCGGCCGCGGGAGAATCGCAGTGTTTGAGCAGGCGCGCGATGGTGCCGTAACCAAGGTCCAGCACGATCCGTGAGCCCGCGTGGTCAAGGACGAAGCCACTGCAGGCGCGGCCCGCTTCGGGCCAGGCGCCACAACTGCCAAGAACCGTCAACGAAGACATGGGGTTCAGAATCGCACACCCTGGGGTGCCTCAGGAGGGCGGGTCAGCGCCAGGTCAGGCCGTCGCCTCTGGAGACCTTGCGGATGAGGCCGGACCGCAGTTTCCGGCAGAACTGCGGCCTGCCTCCAGCACTCGGCGCAACAGGCCGTGGAAGGTCCCAAGCGCGCTGTCGTCCAACCCCAAGACCGGGTTGCCCTCACGAAGGGCGGCTTTCAACCGCTCGGTGACCGCCCTGCCCTCATTGGTGACGACAAGGTTTCGCCGCCGCCGGTCGGTATCATCAGTCACACGTTCCATCAGCCCCCGTGATTCCAGTCGGTCGACGATGCCGGTGATGTTGCTGGCATCACAGTGCAATTGGTCGGCCAGTTCTCCCATCGGGAGGGGCTCAGCGGTCACGAACAGGGCGCGCGCTTGCATCGGAGTCAGATCCAACAGCCCCGCGGTGTGATCCATGTGCGCGCGCAAACGGCCGGTCAATTCGAAGGTCATCCGGATGACGTCTTTTGACAGTTGCTCACGTGATTCGACCGTTCCCATGAAGTTCATCATAGTCCACAACCTCAATAGTTGCAATCTCAAGTATAAGGATAATCTCTGTCGAATGAGTGAACCAATGATCACCGTCGAGGGGGTTAGCCGGTCGTTCGGCGACGTCCGGGCGCTGGAGGGTGTCAATCTGCAGGTGCCGGAAGGGGCCGTGGTCGGCTTGCTGGGACCCAACGGGGCCGGCAAGACCACACTTGTGCGCGTCCTGGCCACCTTGCTGCGCCCTGACTCAGGACGTGCCACCGTCGCCGGGCTGGACGTCGTCGATGACACGATGGCCTTGCGGTCGGTGATCGGGTTGGCCGGTCAATATGCCGCGGTCGACCCGGATCTGACGGGCCGCGAGAACCTGGTCATGGTCGGGCGCCTGTACCACCTGGCCACACCTGAGGCACGGCGGCGGGCTGATGAGGTGCTGGAACGCATCAGCCTGACCGACGCCGCTGACCGGCCCGTGAAGACCTACTCGGGTGGAATGCGTCGGCGTCTTGACCTGGCCGCCTCATTGGTCGGACGGCCCACGGTGTTACTGGCCGATGAGCCCACGACGGGCTTGGACCCGCGCAGCCGGATGGAGCTGTGGGCCCTGATCCAAGAACTGGTGGATGACGGCACCACGCTGTTGTTGACCACTCAATATCTCGAGGAGGCCGACCAACTGGCGGACTCCATTGCCGTCATCGACGACGGCACGATCATCGCCGAGGGCACCGCGGACGAGCTGAAGTCCCGCACCGGCGGGGATGTACTGCAGTTGACGGTGGCCGACCGCACCCGAACGCTTGAGGCGGCCAGCGCGCTTGCCGCGATCGGCACCGAGCAACCCC
>JBBSNE010000431.1:0-2557 GCA_038232815.1 Euzebyales bacterium
ACGCTGTCGCACGATCTGGTAGGCAGCGTCCAACCGACGTTGGAATGCGCGGATCACGATCACGATCACAGGCACCAAGACCACGACCACCAGTGCCAGTTGCCACGACAGCCAGAACATGGCCGCAAGCGCAAGCAGTGCTTGACCGGCGTTGACGACGATCTGCAGCCCGGCGAACTGCATGAATCGTGAGATCTGGTCGATGTCGGTGGTGACTCGGGCCACCATGACACCACGCTGCTCGGTGGCCTGATGCAGCATCGATAGGTCGTGAATATGCGCAAAGGCTCGCTGTCGTAGGTTGGACAGCGCCTGTTCGGTGACGGTGGCCAGCCGCAAATTCATCCACCCGGTCGCCACGGCGGTCAACGCGACCGCGACGGCCCCGACCAAAACCAGGCGGGTGACCACGGACAGATCGACGGTGCCGGCGTCGATGGCGAAGCCCCGGTCCAAGATCTGTTGGACCAAGATCGGCACGATGACGCGACCCGCGGTCGCGAATACGGCCATCAGCGCAGTGGCAGCCAGGCCGACGCGCAATTCCGGTGACAGGGACAGCCCCCTGCGGACGGTCGCGCTGGCACTGGCCTGGGCATCGCGACCCAGGTCGGGGCTTTCGGCGATCAGCGACGTGGCGGGCATCAGCGGTCCGCCAGGAGCGGCTCGGGTCCGGTGTCATAGGCATCGATCAACGATCGGTAGCCGGGAATCGCGTCGTAGAGTTGCTCGTGATTGCCCCGACCGATGGCACGTCCCCCTTCGACATAGACGACTTCATCGGCCAAGGCGATGGAGGAACGGCGGTAGGCCACCAGTACCACGGTGGTGTCCAGTTCGGCCAGGCCGTGCAAGATCGCTGACTCAACCGTCGGGTCCACAGCCGATGTGGCATCGTCAAGCACCAACAGCCGGGGGCGACGCAACAGCGCCCGCGCCAGGGCGATGCGCTGCCGCTGCCCCCCGGACAGGGTGGCGCCCCGTTCACCCAGCGGGGTGGCGTACCCCTGTGGCAGATCGTTGATGAAGCCGTCGGCCTGTGCCAGTTTCGCAGCCCACCCCACGTCCTTGTCAGCAACCGGTGCCCCCAAGGTGATGTTGGCCCTGACGGTGTCATCGAACAGAAAAGCTTCTTGAAACACCAACGCGACGGTGTCGGCAAGCGCGGTCCGGTCGAGGTCGTTCAACTGTTGACCATCGACGGTGATTCGCCCCGCATCGGGGTCGAACAGGCGGGTCAGCAGGTGGGCCACGGTCGTCTTGCCCGACCCGGTCGGCCCGACCACCGCCAGGGTGGCGCCAGCGGGCACATCCAGATTCAGTCCCTCAAGTCCCCGGGTGCCCAAAGGACTGTCAAACGCGGGAGAAGGGTCGGTCATGGCCGCGGACAGATCCTCATAGGTCGTGGCCGGGTGGTGATAGGTGACCCCCTCGGCGCTGGCCCTTGCCCCGCTGACGCGCGAACCTTGCTGCGTTCCGTAGCGGACACGCTCGCGTGTGTCCAGTACCGCATCGATGCGTTCCATGCCGACCACGGCCCGGGGTATCTCACCCAGCAGCCAGCCGAAGACCCGCATCGGTAGGGCCACCAACCTGAACAGATAGGCGAAGGTCACCAGGTCGCCAGCGGTGATTGCCCCCGCCGCCGCTCGCTGCGACCCGACCAACAAGACCAACAAGATCCCGATGTTGGGTAGTGCTTCCATGACCGGGTCGAAGACGGCACGCAGACGCCCGACCTGGATCAGCCGGTCTCGTAACGCGTCGCTGCGTCGCCCGAAGCGTTCGGCCTCCAATGCCTCGCGCCCCAAGGTCTTGACCACCAGTGCCCCGTCGAAGGATTCGTGCGCGGTCTCTGACACGCGTGCCCGCAGCCGTTGTGCTTCCGCTGCGACCACCCGCATGCGCCGCTGGTACAGATAGTTGGCCAGCCCCAGCAGGGGGCCGACCGCAAACCCGATGAGCGCCAGTAACGGATCGGTGGAGACCAGCAGGACCGCGGTGACGATCAACATCACGATCACACCGACGGCCATCGGCAGGGGAGCGGCGATGAACGAGGCGGCCTCGACATCATCGTTGACGTTGGCCAGCAACTGGCCGGTGGGATGTCGGCGGTGCCACTCGATCGGCAGGTTCAAATAGCGGTCGGTGACATCTTGACGATCGCGCTGTTGCAGGCGGAACTGGGCGGCGTAGGCCCCCCCGCGTCGCAAACCGATCCCCACCGCCCGGATGACCGACACGCCGATGATTGCCAGCGCCGCAGTGGCCAACGCGGCGGTGGTGATGTCACCCTGGCGGACGGCGGGGAACAGCACCGTGTCGGTGACCCAGCCGATGACCACGGAGGAGACAACGGTGGCCCCCGCATACAGCGTGGTTCCCACCAGCCCCCAGGCGAACTGCGTGGGGGCGCGCCGAAGCTGCCGATCGATCAGGCGCCAACCCGCCCGGGCAAGACCCGACCCACCGTTTGCGGCACGGGCAACCACCTGGGCCTGGTCGACGCTCACCTGGCCCTCCTCATTGACGTCAGCACCCGGCCATCCTTGCT
>JBBSNE010000432.1:0-2549 GCA_038232815.1 Euzebyales bacterium
CCCGCAACCGTCGTCGCAAATCCGGTGGCGGTCTTGCTGGCTTGCCTTATGGCGCCAAGCACCGTGTCGTGCCTGCGACCGGGGTGTCTTTACACGAACCTGGCGCCGGTCAGATCATATCCTCGGGCCCGCCACGCCCATTGCGCCCGGTCGATATCAGTTGTCGGGAAGGTGACATTGGTGGCTCTAGGTCGTCAGCAGTACGGCCAGATCCAGGGTCGCGCCGGCCAGATGCAAGACCTCCGGAGCCCGGTGGGTGGTGATGCGTCGATAGCGATCAGCGACCGGGTCCCGGTGAACATGCACGGCGTCCAGGATCAGGTCGACTGACCAGTACTCGCTGACGCCCAGGTCGGCGTAGATCCGCGGCTTCTCCTGTAGGTCACGAATCGTGGAGGTGCAGGTGACCTCGACGATTGCGTGGGCGCCACGGGGATGGCCAGGAGTCAGTGGGGCGGCAACGATCGCGAAGTCGGGTACGACGAACCGGTCCTCGTCCAGGTACAGCCGCCCGTTGGGGCGAACCGCATATGCGCTGGCCACCCCCTTGATCAGCGTTTCGGCGACCCTGGCGATCATGAAGTCGTGCCTTGGGGGCTCGGCGTCATACCCCGCGCCCGCCTCGCCGACCAGCACCCCGTCCCACAACTCCAACCGTTCGCCGTGGTAGTCCCGTGCGTAATCGGCCAGCCACTCGTACTCCCGCCCGCTAAGCGGCCGTTGTTGAATCTCGGGAACCGGCAACAGACGGCTCTTGGTCGCCATGCGACGTATCGTAGCGCCTGCAGATCTGTCCCAACCGACAATCCACAGACGCAATCGTCTGGACCATCAGGCCTGCGGCCAGGACTATCGGGCGGCGGTAGCCAGCGGTTCGAAATCCAGAAGTCGGCGATCCTCGGTCAGGATCGGGACCTGGAGTTCACGCGCTTGTGCCACCAAAAGGCGGTCGAAGGGATCTCTGTGTACCCACTCCAGCGTGCCGGCCGCAGCCGCTGCTGGCGCGGATAAGGACTGAAGCCAGAACCCCTCGGCCCGAACCGCACCGAGCACGTCAGGCGGGGCATCAAGCTTGCCGATTCGACGCTTCATTTCGATCTCAAAGATCGAGACAGCGCTGACCAGCACTGTCGGCGACAAGGCGATCATGGACCTGGCACCGCTGGTCAACCGGGGCAGGTCCCCCAACCACCACAACAGCGTGTGGGTGTCCAGCAGCACGGTCCCTTCCCGGCTGCTACTGCTCGAACAGGCTGATGAGATCCTCAGGGGTCTCATCGAAGTCGTCCGCCACCCGCACCCTCCCGCGCCATCGCCCCGGGTTTCGTGGTTTGGTATTCACGCCCACCAGTCGGGCCACTGGGTCACCGTTTCGGCCGATAACGAACTCCTCGCCTTGTTCAACTCGCCGAAGAAGTTCGGACAATCTCGTTTTAGCCTCATGCACATTCAGCATGGACTAACCTTAGTCCACCCGCGGTTCCGCGACAGCGGCTGTCAACCCGCCGCCGATCCCACGGAGTCGACAAAACGTTGAGTCGTCCTCGGTGACGTCAGGCGGACGAAGGCCAGGTGATCCCACCGTGGGTCCTGCTGGTCGCCGGCAAAGCGTTGGCGATCCAGCGAATGGTGTGTCCAGCTCCACAGGATCACGTTTTGCTCGGGGTCACGTGAGTACAGGTTTGACAGCGACTCGCGATTGCTGTTCCACAGTTCCTGCCGGGTGATCAGCCGACGGAGGGTGCGGGGGACCAGCCGTCGCATCACCAGCCAACGCGGGTAGTCGAGCCAGACAACGGTGTCGGCGCGCTGCCAGACCACGTCTCGCACCTTGCTGTAGTTGCCGTCGACCACCCACGCGTTGCCGTTGGTGAAGTCGGTGACCTGGCCGCGAAACTCATTCGTTTCGAGCGGTGTCCAGCCCGGCAGGTGATGAATGGCGTCCAACTCCAGATGCGGGATGCCCAAGCGGATGGCCAGGTCCCGCGCGACCGTGGTCTTGCCCGACCCGCTGGACCCGATCACGCTGATGCGCCGCACACCCCGATCGTACGGCCCTGTCGTTGTCGGCCACTGCTGTGGAGCACGACATGCTGCGCCCGGGTTGGCCGTCTGATGGGGTGAAGGGGTTGCCATCGACATGGTGGATGCTCACCTGATCACCGCTGGGCGTAAGCCGAGGGGGTCGTGGCTGACCGCGGTGGGTGCTCGCTAGCCTGTCTTCTATGGCTGAGTACGTGTACGTGATGAAGGGGCTGACCAAGCTGGTCCCCCCCTCCAAAGAAATCCTGTCCAACATCTGGCTGTCATTCTTCCCGGGCGCAAAGATTGGCGTAATCGGACCCAACGGGGCGGGAAAGTCCACGTTGCTGCGGATCATGGCGGGGGTCGACACCGAGTTCGAGGGGGAGGCATGGGCCGCCGACGGCGTCAGGATTGGCTACCTGCCCCAAGAACCACAGCTGGACCCCTCCAAGGACGTGTTGGGCAACGTCAAGGACGGGGTCGGCCAAATTGTTGCCCTGCTGGATGAGTTCAACGAGTTGTCC
>JBBSNE010000433.1:0-2538 GCA_038232815.1 Euzebyales bacterium
GCACCGATGACCGAAGAGGAAGAAGTGGCTTTCGAGACCGATCACGGGGTGCCCGTCCGGGCCGGTGGCAGCCTGATCGTGGCCAGTTGGGGCACGGCGCTTGCGATGCTGTTCGTCGCCATCGCGTTCACGGCATTCTTGTTGGCCTACTTTTATCTTCGCCTGGACAACCCGGCCTGGCCGCCGGCGGGGATCCCCGCCCCCAACATCTGGGTAGCGGTGGTGACGTCACTGTTGGCCCTGGCGAGCACTGCGGCGATGCACCGCGGGTTGGCGTGCATCAAGGACGACGAACAGGGTGGGCTGCGACTGTGGTTGGCGGCGGCACTGGGGCTTGGCATCGCCGCCCTCGCGCTGTTTGTCAACGACCTGTCAGCGGCGGGGTTCTCACCCACCGAACACGCCTACGGGTCGATCTTCTTCACTTTGGGCGGGTATGTGATCGCCGTCGCTGGCGGAACCATGATCGCGGCGGCGATGACCCTGGTGTGGTCGTTCCAAGGCCACTTCAACCGCCATCGTCATTCCCACGTCATCAACGTGGCGCGGTTCTTCGCGGCGATGGCCGTCGTCTGGGTGATCGGGACCGGGGCGCTGTACCTGGGGCCGTCCCTGACATGAGCGGACCATTGCCCGAACCGCAGGTGCACAGTGTCACCTCACGGCCGTTGTGGATCGCGCTGATCGCCGGACCGTCCCTGTGGTTCGGTCATTTCATGGCGGTGTACCTGCTGACGGAGGCGGTCTGTGCCGCGGCCTCGACCTCGCTGGGCGTGGGCTCGACCTGGCTTGAGGCCGGGGCGCTGGGCCTGCCACTGCTGTCAGTCGTCGTCCTGGTCATCACGGTTGTGGCGATCGGGGTGGTCGGGTGGGCGATGGTTGCGACCCGGTCCTATGACCGGCAGGAACCAGCCGACACCGGCAGGGTGATGGCCATCGGGCTGTGGCTGGACGTGCTGTTCGTCGTGGCGATCCTGTTCGTCGGACTTCCGGCCATGGTGTTGTCCCCATGCTGAGCTGGGCCTTGGACGGCGTGATCTTGGACGGCATGGTCCTGGCCCACGGCGGGCAGGCGCTGGCCCCCCACGACCTTCTGAGCGCGTGGACCTTCGACCCAGCGGTCGTCCTCGGTTTGATCGCGGCTGCCTGGACCTACGTCCGGGGCGCGGTGAAGGGCCCGCGGCGGCCACCGATGTGGCAGCAAGCGGCGTTCCTTGTCGGTCTGTTCGCGATCGTCATCGCCCTGGTGTCACCCTTGGATGCGTTGTCAGGGTCGCTCGCCTCGGCCCACATGGTCCAACATGTGCTGCTGATCCTGGTCGCGGCGCCGGCGTTGGTGCTGAGCGCCCCGCTGGGGGTGATGACCCGAGGGATGCCGCTTGGGATTCGGCGGGGTTTTGGTCGTATCCGTGGGGGTGCCGGGCTGTCCGTGGCCCGGACCCGCAGGTGGTGGCGGCCCTCGGTGGTGTGGTTGGCCCACGCCGGGGTCCTGTGGTTGTGGCATGCCTCGGTGCCCTATGGGCTGGCGTTGCGGTTTGATGTGGTCCATGTGGTGGAGCACGCGACGTTCTTCGTAACGGCCTTGTTGTTCTGGGGTGTGGTCGTCGGTTCGCATGGGGCGTCACAGATCCAACGGGGTCAAGGGGTTCTGCTGGTCTTCGGCATGGCCATGCAAAGCGTGCTGTTGTCGGCCCTGCTGACCTTTGCCGGGTCGGCCTGGTATTCGGGGTATGCCACGACAACCCAGGCGTGGGGACTGACCCCGCTGGCAGATCAACAGTTGGCCGGGGTCATCATGTGGGTACCGGCCGGTCTGGTGTACTTGGGGGCGGTGCTGGCCCTGCTGACCGTTTGGTTCCGAGAGGTGGACGAAGAAGACAGGGCTCGGACCGCCCGGGCGTCATACACATAAGACATCTTCTGATGTGTATCCTATAGGTCATGCGGACGAACATCGACATCGACGACGAACTGCTTGCCGAGGCCCAGGAGATCGCTGGCACGGCCACCAAGAAGGCCACCGTCGAGCACGCCCTGCGCGACCTGGTCCGCCGCAAACAACGAGGGCGGACCCGTGAGCTGCTTGGTACCGTCGACTGGACCGGTGATCTTGAGGAAAGTCGCAGCGGCTGACGACAGTGATCGTCGTCGATACCACGGTCTGGGTGGACTTTTTCGCGGGCCGTCGTGACGAACCGCACGTCACCGAACTGCTTCGCCTTATCGATACCGACGCGGGCATCGCGCTCACCGACGTGATCCTCGCTGAGATCCTGCAAGGGTTGCGCGGTGACAGCACCGCCCGCCGGGTCGACAAGCGGCTTCAGGCCTTCGACATCTTGCGACTGCGCACGCTCGATGACTTTCGTGCCGCTGCGGCGCTGTACCGGCAGGCACGCAGCAAGGGCAAGACCATCCGTCGGACCCTTGACTGCCTCATCGCTGCCGTCTGTGTCCGCGAGGGCTGTGCGATCCTCCACAACGACCGCGATTTCGACCACCTTGCCGACGTCACCGCTCTTGTCGTCCACCCCACAC
>JBBSNE010000434.1:0-2535 GCA_038232815.1 Euzebyales bacterium
AGTTCTCGATCCGCGATCGCCCGTGCCTGCGCGTCGGTGTGGGGTGGCGGCCACGCAATGGGCGAAGAGTGCTCCCACAACCCTTTGTTCAACACGTGCTGGTGGACTCGAGTGGCGACCGCACCGGCCAGGTCCCGGGGCAGATCGCGAGGGAAACGGCTCTGGCTGATGCCAATCACGCCTACCCGGCCGCCAGGCTTGACGAGTGGCGAAAGCGGCGAAGCGCAGCGCCGGTGTCAACGTGGTGAAGCATTGCGACCGACACCACCAGGTCGAACGACTCCGGCCGGAACTCATGAGTCATGACATCGCCCAGCAAATACTCAACATTGGACTGACTGGTCGACAAACGAGCCCAGGGCGATGCTGGGTTGATGGATGTCAATTCCGATGACCTCGTTCGAGCTGCGGCCAGTTGGCGGGTGAGCATCCCTTCGCCGCACCCGACGTCCAGAACCCTGTCGGCGGGCCCGAGCTTCAAAAGCACGGGGTGGTAGTGGATGTTGTGATTCCACCGCGTCCCGCGGACGGAAAGGCGACCAACGATGCCTTGATTATAGGCACTACCCGCGCTGGGCTCCCGCCGTTACAGTCAGGATGTGACGCCGAATTTCGAGCGGCTGGTCATGTACGGGCAGCCCAGCGACTCCGCCCCGCTGGACTGGGGCTGGGTGGATCAGCGCCTGCGCGAGGCCGGCACGTATTGGGTGGTTTCACAGGGGGCGGCCCGCCCGCATCCCCGCCCGGTCTGGGGCGTCTGGTTCGACAACGCGCTCAATCTCAGTATCGGCAGCCCGACCGTGACCGGCGACGTCGAACAGCACCCGCTGGTCAGCGTGCATCTGGACAGCGGCACCGATGTGGTGATCGTCGAAGGGGCCATCACCGGTTCGAGCGACGATTCGAAACTGTTAAGGAGTTACGACGCCAAGTACGACTGGGACTATGCCGTCGAAGAGTACGGTCCACTCACCAGGGTGGCGCCGTCGAAGATCATGGCGTGGCGTTCGGCTGGCTGGGCGGGGCGGGAGGGCTTCCAACAGGCCGGCCGGTGGCGGTTCGAATAGCCGGTCGCAGTTCGCATAGTAGGCAGTCTCGGCTTGAGACCCGACGGGCCGCGTCAGGCAACGCAGAATTCGTTGCCCTCAGGATCACGCATCACCACGAAGTAGTGGTCCTCATGCTTTTCGCCCTTTGCGGCGTGGTCCACACTTGCGCCCAACTCGACGAGTTCAGCCACCCGGGCATCGACCCGACGACGTCGCTCCTCAATCGGATTGTCCCTTCCACCCCCGACAGAGATGTCCAGGTGCAAGCGGTTCTTCACCGTCTTGTTCTCCGGAACGGACTGAAACCAGATGCTCGGTCCGTTACCCGTCGGGTCGGCGATCCGGTCAGCACTGTCGCTGTCCAGGTCAAGCTCATCGGCAGGCACACCGACCGACAGATACCAGTCATTCCAGGTGTCAAAGCCCGACGGGGGCTCCATCACCTCATAGCCCAGCACCTCTGCCCAAAAGCCAACAAGCCGCGAGGGGCTGTGGCAGTCGATCGTCAGCTGCCAATCGGCCATGGCCGGCATGATAGGGGTGGTCAGGTGTCTGAACCTTCGGCCGTTGCAATCTCATCGATCAGGCCAAGGGTTTGTGCTTCTGTCGCGTCGTGGATGCCACCCATATCGATCTCGTCAGCGATCCCATCTGTCCCGGTGGCGGTGACGAGCGCCTCACCCAGACGGACTTTGATGAGCTGCAATTCGTCTGCCTGGCGCACGATGTCAGTCATGATGCCCGAAAGGGATTCCGGACGGTCGCATCGCAACGAGATCATGGCCGACGGGGCCGCACGGCGAATCCCGGTGCCGCAGGCCAACACAATGGCCGCAGTGCCCCGTGCAGCACCGACACAAGTGGTGTTGACCAGCGCCCGCATCAAGGCTATGACGTCCAGCACCGACGCCACCTCGGTCAGCGGACCACCGGGGCTGTTGATGACCACTTCGACGCCACGGCCCGAGGAGCCATCCAACGCCATCAGTTCAACGCACAGCCTGGTGGCAGCCGAGCCGTCCAGCGGTCCGTTCAGCAGCACCATGCGACGGTCGAACAGGCGCGTCGCCGCGTCTGAGGCTGGTTCGGTCACGGTCGGGACGATGAACGGATCCGCTCGGCGCGGCTGCTCGGGGGTGGGGCGAAACGGATAGGGGATCTCCGGCGGCGGGTCGAAGGGCCAGCTCATCTCAGGCGGTCCTCGCCGTCGTCGGGAACCGCGAACCCCACGTCCGTACCCAGCGCCTCCGCATAGCGACGCAAGGTGGAAACCCGGACATCGCCCTGCCCGGTTTCCAGACGTGCAACCGACGACTGCGACGTTCCCATCCGGGCGGCGATCTCGGTCTGGCTGAACCCCTGCTGATGTCTACGTCGCACCAGCAGCTTCATCAGTTCGGAGGTATCGGATGCCAGCGTCGCGGAGAAACCTGGGAACACCGAGGAGGACTGATCATGCGTACGTTGTTCGTCGGGTTCCACACGG
>JBBSNE010000435.1:0-2528 GCA_038232815.1 Euzebyales bacterium
CCTCGACATCCTCTCGGCCTGCTGCAAGGATCACAGGCGAGCAACCCGGCTCCAGTAGGACGTGGTCAGGGGTGGCGTGGAACAGTTTCTAGTCGATCTTCCTCGGGCGCTTTTGGAGATGTCGATACTGCTGGCGGGGGCGGTGCTGGTCGGCCTGCTCGCGCAGCGCATACACATTCCCCTCACCGTGGTGTTGGCCCTGTCCGGTCTGCTGGTCGTCGAGGTCGGCGGCAACCTGGCCCTGACCGATCTCTTCGTCGGTGAGGGATTCGAAGACCTGTTGGTCAACCTGTTTCTGCCCATCCTGATCTTTGAGGCCGCGCTCGGCCTATCGGTCAGAGAGTTCGCCAGAAACCTGATCGCGATCGTGGCATTGGCCACTGTCGCTCTGGTCATCTCCGCCACCGTGGTGGGTTTTGGCCTGAACTGGGCGCTGGGCATCCCGTTGACAGCCGCGTTGTTGTTCGGCGTGTTGATCTCGGCCACCGACCCGGTGGCGGTGGTGGCGGTGTTTCGGCAGTTGGGTGTCTCCAAGCGCTTGTTGACGCTGGTGGAGGGCGAAAGCATGCTGAACGACGGCGTCGCCATCGTGCTGGTCGAGATCTTGACCGTCGCCGCATTGGGGGGCAGCCTGTCGATCGCGGAGGGCATATTTGACTTCTTTGCCGTCTTCGTCGGCGGTGCGGCGATCGGGGCGGTCATCGGCATCGCAGCGGTGCTCTTGCTCCCGCGTCTGGAACGTCTGCCGGCGGCCGCGCTGTCGATCGCAGTGGCCTACGGGGCCTTCGTCATGGCCGAGGCGGTGCTGGGCTTTTCGGGTGTCATGGCCACCGTGGCTGCGGGCCTGACCATCGGCGGGACGCTGTCCAGCCGGGCGGAGATCGAGGCGCGTGACCTGTTGCACGAGATGTGGGATGCGCTGTCCTTCATCGCCAACGCCCTGCTGTTTTTGTTCATCGGCCTGGCGTTGGATTTCCAGTTGATCCTGGACAACATCGGCGCAATCGGACTGGGCATCCTGGCCATTTTGATCGCCCGCCCCCTGGCCGTCGTTCCGGTGGTCAAGGTCTTGGAACAGGTGGGCTTGATCCGACGGGTCGGGCAGCGCAACACCGCGGTCATGGTCTGGGGTGGTCTACGTGGGGGTGTGGCACTGGCGCTTGCGCTGGCACTGCCGATGGAATTGCCGCAACGTGATCTGTTTGTCGCCATGACCGGTGGCATCGTGTTGGCGACGCTGTTGTTGAATGCCACCACCATCTCAGCGTTGGTGCATGCCCTGCATTTGGATCAGCCTTCTCGCTCCGAGCAGTACCTGGAAGCCGTGGCCCGGTTGGCCGGTGCGCGGGCCGCACGAGCACGCCTGAGCGAACTGGACTTTTCAGACGATCTGGTCGAGGCCCACCTGGAGGTTGCAGAAGCCGATGCGCGGGACGAGCTGCAACACAGCCATCTGGACGCGAGTGAGGAGTTGGACGTCCTGACACTCCGGGGGCTCCACATCGAGCGGGAGACCTACCAACGCCTGTCCGATGCCCGGCTGTTACCGCCCATCGCGACACGCACCCTGATGGCCGAGATCGACGATGAGATTGAGGAGGTCGAATACGGAGGGCTGCGGGTTGACGCCGCCCGACGGGGAGCGTTGCCGTGGTATGGCCGGCTGCATCGCCGGGTGTTGGGCGCGTTGCCACCGCCGTTGGGCGAGGACCTGGACCAGGTGGCCTACATCGAAGTGAGCGCGAGGAGGCTGGCCGCCCATCAAGCCGGGCAGGAATTGGAACAGTTCAAGACCCTTCCCCACATCGACGCCGCGATCGTGGACCAGGCCAAGGACACCTTTGAGCATTGGGAGAAACAGGCCACCGCGTGGCTCGACACTCTGGATGGAGGGGAGTTGGACAGCCACCTGTTGCGGCGCAAGCAGTCGACGGCCTTGGGACGCATGGCCACCATCGAGGCCTTGAACGGCATGGTCGGGGCGGGCGTGGTGTCTCAAAGCGTGGCGGACAAGGCCAGCGCGCGGGTCATCGAACAGATCGACCAAGCCGAGGCGTGACCCGCCCCCGTCTGCGGAGCGGGGCTTGTCGGGTTTGCTCCCTCCGCAGCCACGGTTCGCCCCCTGCCAAGCAGTACCGCGTATCCTGCCCGGGATGCCGACCACCGAGTTGACCGATGACGCCCGTGAGGTGCTTCGCGTCGTGGCGGCGCACGTGGAACGTCACGAGGTGATGACCGTGCAGGCGGCGGCGATCGGGGCGGGGCTGTCATACATGGAGACCTACGACCTGGTCAACCAGCTGTTCAGTGCTGGGATGTTGACGCACGACCTGCGTCTGACCGACGCGGGCCAAAAGGCAATCGACTGACGGCACCGGCGGCGGCCTAAACCGATACCGCGGTTCATACGTCTACACACATGAGATGACGCACGAATCGGCTGAAGCGTTCTGCGCAGGGATACGGGCACCACTGGTGGGGTCCCTCACGTTGTTCTGCGGAGACCGGGGCGTTGCCGAGGAGTTGGC
>JBBSNE010000436.1:0-2525 GCA_038232815.1 Euzebyales bacterium
CATCCTGGCCATGAACGCCGCGCATCTGGGCATTGGCGTCAGCGCCGCGCAGGCGGCATCTGGATGGAAGGACAGCCTGGGCCGCCTGGCCTATCCAGCGGGCGCGGTGTCGGCCTTCAAGGACTTCCAACCCTCCCGTGTCACCGCGGTGTTGGATGGCACGACGGTGATCGCCGATGAGGAGATCTCCTTGCTGGCGATCTGCAACGGCTCCACGATGGGCGGCGGAACTGTCCTGTGCCCCGACGCACGCCCGGACGATGGCGTGATGAACGTGGTGATCATGCAGGCGTCGACCCCCATGAGTCTTGCGGTCACGGCCGCTGATCTGCTTCGCGGATGCCATCTGGATCGTGATGACGTGATTCACCTGCGCGGGGAACGGGTCGACGTTACCGTGCACGGCTGCGATGCAGTCTCGTGGAACATCGATGGCGAGTTGACCGACCTCCCTCCCGATGTGCGTTGCCAGATCCGGCCGGGGGCATGGCAGCTGATCGCTTAGGCGGTCTTGGGGGGGTTCTGCGGTCCGAACACCGCCGTCATGGCGTCGTCGGCCAGGCCCTGTCCGGCCTCCTCGTATAGGTTCCGGGCGACGTCGACATCGGCACGTCGTAACTCCGCGACCTGATCCGAATACGTCGCGATGGCGGCGATTCGCGCGCCGGGCAGGAACTCCCGTGCCCGCTGGACGCACTCCAGATTCGACGCGTGGGTGTCCATCGCGACGACGACCAGTTCAACGTCTTGGAAGCGAATCCGCTCCCAGAAGTCCCGGTCCAACGCGTCGCCCCTGACCACGCGACGCCCCGCCTCTTCATGCCGCACAAGGGCGACCTCTTTGCGATCCACGCCGACGATCGCTGATCCCACGCGATCGCTGATCTCGTCATAGGCGCCGGTACCTACCCGTCCCATCCCGAATACGATCACCGTGGCGTACCCACAATCCACGATTGAGTCCTCGGTCAACAGCGGCGTTCTGACCAGCGCGAGAGGTGCCCAGAGATGGCTGCATACAAGCTGTACCGGTTGGTGTTGGCTGCCGAGGCCAGCACAAACGAGGCGGCGACAGCCACGGCCAGAGCTCACGATCAATCCGAACTCGCTGTAGGACGACAGCGAGAGGGAGGTGTGGAAGGCCGTGCGTCCGCGCAGCCGAAACCACAACAACCCTCGATAGTGGTGGTGGTCCGGAACCCGGCGAGATGAAGGGCAAATCCAGCGATCAGATATCCGACCATCGCCGGCAGGCGCACACGGGTGGCGGCAAAGCCGAACCCGAAGGCAACGACAACCAACACGATGTCAGTTGCGGTCATGGCACCGCAGTATGCCAGTGCCGATGTTTACCTCGGTTTCGTCTACGTCACATTTCCGCCGTAGAAGAACAGGTACAGCCCGAACAGGATCACGCCGACGAAGGCCAGTTTGATGGCGGTCTTGATGGCCCCGATCACCATGCGGACCCCCAGAAAGATCACAAGCAGCCCGATCGGTGAGGCAATCGGGTCAAGGTCGACGTTGGTCAGCAGGTCTTCCATGAGCCAACCGAGGATAGCCCGGGGGGTAGGCTGTGCCGACGATCATGCGAAGCGAGGAACGGCAGGCGATCGACGCACACGTGGCGGCGTTGAATCATGGAGACCTGCAGGCGGTGCTGGACACCTTCACCCCCGAAGCTGTGTTCACCTCTGACGGCGGCCAGGCCAGGGGACGCGCGGAACTTGCCGGTCTGTTCGACAGCGTGGTCGGTGACGAACGCCCCACTACGATCCTGCGACGGGCCAGCCAGGACGGGCAGAGGTTGGATTGTGTGATGACCCGGCGGTTCACCATCACCGATGAGGAGGGACGGGTTGCCGCCGCCCACGACGTGGACGTGCGAGCTGTGTTCACCGTCAAGGGTGGGGCGATCAGCAAGGTCAAGGTCGACCCCATCGACTGACGGCCGCACGGGTTTCAACGGTTGGGCACAGTAGGTAGCCTCGGCGATATGCGTTATCGACAGCTAGCCCCGGGTATCGACGTCAGCGAGGTCGGGTTCGGCAACTGGACCGTGACCACCGGATGGTGGGGTGATTACACACGTGAGGAGTCCCTGCGGCTGCACCGCGAGGCCTTCGAGAACGGCATCACCTTCTTCGACACCTCTGACGCCTATGCCGAAGGCTATGCCGAGGAGGTGTTGGGACAAGCCGTCGCTGACATCCGCGACAAGGTCGTGATCGCCACGAAATTCGGCTACGACATCACCAGCGAGCACGAACGCGTGGGTCAGCAGGAACGGGCCCACCGAACCGACGTCGCCTACATCGGCCAACGTCTTGACGATTCGCTGAAGCGACTGGGCGTTGACACCATCGACTTCTACCAACTGCACAACCCTCGCATGGCTCACATCGACGACGATGACCTGTGGGCATTCTTGGAGCAGGCGAAGGAAGCCGGCAAGATCCGGGCGTACGGGATGGCGCTGGGCCCAAAAATCGGGTGGCTGGAGGAGGGAGTCCACGCCATGCGGA
>JBBSNE010000437.1:0-2520 GCA_038232815.1 Euzebyales bacterium
GTGGCCACGGATGTAGACCACCACCCCTTCACCCTTGGTGGCGATCTGGCGCATCGCATCATGCAACTGCGAACCGCAATCACAGCGGAGGGATCCGAACACGTCACCGGTCAAGCACTCCGAGTGCATGCGAACCAGCACATTGGGTTTGTTCTCCGGGTTGCCGTACACCAGGGCCAGGTGGTCGTAGTTGTCCATCTCTGACCGGTACCCGATGGCACGGAAGGTACCGAACGGTGTCGGGATCTGCGCCTCCGCCATGCGGCTGACCAACCGTTCGGACCGCCGCCGCCACGCGATCAGGTCGGCGATGGAGATCAGTTTCAGATCATGTTCCGCGGCGAATTGACGCAGCTCCGGCAGCCGGGCCATGTCGGTCTTCTTGGCGTCCACGATCTCACACAGCACTCCGGCCGGCGTCATCCCCGCCAGTCGGGCCAGGTCGATCGCTGCCTCGGTGTGGCCGGCTCGTTTCAGCACCCCTCCGGCGCGTCCCTCCAACGGCACGACGTGGCCTGGCCGTGACAGATCCGTGGGCCGGGTCGCCGGGTCGATCAATGCCTGAATGGTCGTGGCCCGGTCATGGGCTGAAATGCCGGTCGAGGTGCCGTTCAAGGCATCGACGGTCACCAGGTAGGCCGTTCGCTGCGGGTCGGTGTTGTTGGCCACCATCGGCGGCAGTTCCAGCTCTGCGGCCCGTTCGGCGGTGATCGGCACACAGATGTACCCAGAGGTGTGATGCAAGAAGAAGGCGATCTTCTCCGGGGTCACGGCTTCGGCAGCCATGATCAGATCGCCTTCGTTCTCGCGGTCCTCGCCATCGACCACGACCACGATCTCGCCACGTCGGACCGCTGCGATGGCTTCAGGAATGGGGGTGAACCCGAGGGAGGTCATAGGGGCGATCATCCTCAGACGCCGATCGCGGCGGTGTAGGGGGCCAGTTGACGTTCGACGTACTTGGCGATGATGTCGACTTCGATGTTGACGCGGTTTCCGACCTGTTGGCCGCCGTGTGTCGTGACCGCCATCGTGTGAGGGATCAAGCCGACGCTGAAGGTGTCAGCGGTGACCCCCATCACCGTCAATGAGGTGCCGTCCACGGTGATCGACCCCTTCTCCACGACGTACTGCCGCAGTGCGTCCGGCAGCTCGTAGGTCATCGTCGTCCAGTCCTGGTGGGGTTCGATGGCCGTGATCCGCGCGACACCATCGACATGGCCTTGCACCAGATGGCCTCCCAGTCGGGCACCGGCGGGCATCGCCCTCTCCAGATTGACCGGGGTGCCAACGACAAGATCACCAAGTGCCGTTCGATCCAGGGTTTCACCCATCATGTCGCACAAAAACCCTCCCTCATCAGGCAGGGCGGTGACGGTCAGACAGCAACCGTTGACCGCGATGGAGTCGCCGATCGCGGCATCAGACACCACGGTGTCACACTGCACGGCCAACACTGCTGCACCACTCGCACGCGACGCCCCGTGGGGAGCGACCCCGTTTGCGTGCTCCAAACGCCCCACCCGGCCCACCTCTTCGATCAATCCAGTGAACACGGCTCATCCTTGTCAAAGCTTGGGGTAGGCGGTCACGATCAGGTCATCATCGGACCGCTGCGCGTCCACCAACCGTAGCCGGGGGGCCTGGTCAAGCGCGAACGCCCCGGCAACACCCGACAGCCCACGACCCAGGATCACCCCGCCAAGATGGATTTCGAAGCGGTCGATCATTCCGACGGTCAGAAAGCCGCCGATGATTCCGGCGCCGCCCTCCACCAGGACGCTGCGTACCCCCCGTTCCCACAGCCGGGCCAGGGCTGCACCGGGGTCGGGGCTGTCCAGCACCACGGTGTCGCCCCCGTCGGTGAACATCTGTAACGGCTGACCGCTCACCCGGCCACGCCGGTCCAACACGACCCGCAACGGTTGTGGGCCGTCGTAGTCGTCACGACGAACGGTGAGGCGGGGATCATCGGTCAAGGCGGTACTGCTGCCGACCAGCACCGCGTCGACCTCGGCGCGCAGACGGTGGCCTTGCCGACGGGCAGCCTGACCAGTGATCCATTGGGAGGCGCCGGTGTGGTCGGCGATGAACCCATCGATGCTGCTCGCGATCTTTGCGATCACGAACGGCCGTTGGGCTGCCAGGCCATGCAAAAAGACTTCGTTTTGTCGACGGGCCCGTTCGACGGCCGCGTCGGTGTCCACGATCACCCCGGCTTGGCGCAGCCATTCCGCCCCGCCGGCCGCAATCGGGTTTGGATCGCGCAACGCAGCGACCACCCGGCTGACGCCGGCGTCCAACAACGCCTGCGTGCAGGGGGGCGTTCTGCCGGTGTGGTTACACGGTTCGAGGGTGACGTATGCGGTCGCCCCCCGGGCACGTGGGCCTGCCTGTTGCAACGCGACCCGTTCGGCGTGGGCTTGACCCGGTGGTTGGGTCCATCCCTCCCCCACGATCTGGCCGGCAGTCGCGATGACACACCCCACCAACGGGTTGGGCGACACCCGCCCACGCGCA
>JBBSNE010000438.1:0-2510 GCA_038232815.1 Euzebyales bacterium
ACACCCGCAGCGGACCCTCGCACCCTGGCCGGCGAACTGGGGTTGACGCCCGAGGAGTACGACGACGTGGTCGCCGCGCTGGGCCGTGAACCCTCCACGGCGGAGCTTGGGACCTACTCGGTGATGTGGTCTGAGCACTGCTCGTACAAATCCTCAAAGATCTACCTGCAGACCCTGCCGACGGAGGGACCCGACATCCTGGTCGGACCTGGTGAGAACGCCGGGGTGGTCGACGTCGGCGACGGCCTGGCCGTCACGTTCAAGATCGAGTCGCACAACCACCCCTCGTTCGTCGAACCCTTCCAGGGGGCCGCCACCGGGGTCGGCGGGATCATCCGGGACATCCTGACGATGGGTGCCCGTCCGATCGCGTTGCTGGACCCACTGCGGTTCGGCGACCCCACCACGGCCAAGACCCGCTGGGTGGTCGACGGGGTCGTCCGTGGGATCGGCCACTACGGCAACTCCATCGGGGTGCCCACCGTCGGTGGGGAGTTGGTGTTCGACCCGTCTTACCAGGGCAATCCGTTGATCAACGTCCTGTGCGTCGGCGTCCTACCGGCCGACCGGATCCAGTTGGCCCGGGCCGAACAGATCGGGGACATCGCGGTGCTGATCGGCCAGCGCACCGGGCGTGACGGGATCGGCGGCGCCTCGATTCTGGCTTCGGAAGAGTTCGGGGAAGCTGGCATCGATGAGGCCAAACGCCCCAACGTCCAGGTCGGGGACCCCTTCGCCGGCAAGCAACTGATCGAATCGTGTCTGGAGTTGTACGACGCCGACCTGTTGAGCGGCATCCAAGACATGGGGGCCGCCGGCATTGCGTGTTCGACCTCTGAGATGGCCAGCGCCGCGGGGCTTGGCATGAGCGTCGACCTGGACACCGTCAGCCTGCGCGAGGCGTCGATGGACGCGTGGGAGATCCTGTGCAGCGAATCGCAGGAACGGATGTTGGCACTGGTCAATCCCGACAAGGTGGAGCAGGTCCTGAAGATCTGCGCCAAGTGGCAGATCGACGCGACGCCGATTGGCACGGTCACCACAGGGGATCGGCTGCAATTCAGGCGACACGGTGACCTGGTCCACGACGCGCCAGCCAGGTCTTTGGCCCACGACGGCCCCACCTATCGCCGCCCCGTGGACGAGTGGACCCACCCGTTGGCCCACATCGATGTCGATGCTGACGCGGCCACCCGGTATGCCAGATCGACAGCGGACCTGACCGCCGACGCGATGGCGGTGCTGACCAGTCCGAACATCGCCCCGCCGACCTGGGTCACTCAGCAATACGACTCCATCGTGGGGCATGGAACCGTGCAGGGGCCCGGCGGCGACGCCGCCGTTCTGCGGGTACAGGAGGGGAAGAGAAGGGGCATCGCCATCGCGACCGACGGCAACGGCCGCTGGTGCGCGTTGGACCCCACCGAGGGTGCTCGACGGGTCGTGGCCGAGGCCGCCCGTAACGTGTCATGCACCGGGGCAACCCCTGTGGCCGCAACCAACTGTCTGAACTTCGGCTCGCCCGAGCGGCCCCATGTCATGGGGCAATTCCGCGACACAATCACTGGGATCAGCCAGGCGTGTGAGATCTTGGGCACTCCCATCACGGGCGGCAACGTGTCGTTTTACAACCAGACCGGCGACGTCGCGATCCACCCAACCCCTGTGATCGGTGTATTGGGCGTGCATCCCGACATCACTGGCTCGACCCCAGCCGCGTTCAGCGCCGCGGATCAGCCGGTCCTATTGGTTGGGGCGGCCACCGCCACTGGTCTGGCCGGCAGTGAATGGGATTGGATCATCAACAATCGGATTGCCGGGACCGTGGGGCCGATTGATCTGCAACTGGAGGCTCGCCTGCAGCGGTTTTTGGCTGCAGCACACGGTGCGCAGCTGTTGGCCAGCGCCCATGATGTCGCGGTTGGCGGGCTGGTGACCAGCCTGGTCGAGGCATGCGACGCCCGCTGGGGTGTCGATGTCGACGTTGCCGCGGGGATCGCCGAGCACCAGTGGTGGTTCTCTGAGTCACCGTCCCGTGTGGTGGTGTCAACGCCTGACCCCGGGTCGGTGGAGGATCTCGCCGCCCAGCACGACATCCACGCGACCCACATCGGTGTGACGACAACCGCCCGTCGGGTGAGGGGTGGTTCGTTGGACCTGGACCTGACAGAGGTCCGGGATGCTCAAGCCAAGGTCTTGTCAGACCTCTTGGGTTCCTGACTGACGCCGTACAACCGACGCTGTACATACCCGGCGACACCGACCGACAGCTCGGCCTCCAGCTGGGCAGCGGGCATGGGTGGACCGTACAAGAACCCCTGTCCCATCTCGCAGTCGTGGTCCAGCAGCCAATGGTGCTGTTCCAGGGTTTCCACCCCTTCGGCCATCACGCGCAACCCCAACCGCGCACCCAGCCCCAGGGTTGCCTCGACGATCGCCCGGGAGTTGTCGTCTGCTGGCAGCCCCGCGATGAATGACCCGTCGATCTTCAACCCGTGCACCGGAAGGTC
>JBBSNE010000439.1:0-2503 GCA_038232815.1 Euzebyales bacterium
GGTCGGCGACCATCTGTGGATCGCCCGCTACCTGCTGTATCGCTTGGGTGAGAAGTACGACGTCGAGATCTCGATCGCCCCCAAGCCCATGAAGGGCGACTGGAACGGCGCGGGGATGCACACCAACTTCTCCACCAACGCCATGCGTGAGGGGTATGACGCGATCATCGCGGCGTGCGATGCGATGGGTGCGGACGGGATTCCCGAGAAGCACCTGCCGGGTTACGGCGTGGGCATCGAGGACCGCCTGACAGGCGCGCACGAGACCCAGCGGTTCGACCAGTTCACCTACGGGGTGAGTGACCGGGGCGCCTCGATCCGCATCCCGTGGCAGGTCGAGCAGGACAAGAAGGGCTACATCGAGGATCGTCGGCCGAACGCCAATGCCGACCCCTACGTTGTGACCGCCTTGCTGACCGAGACGATCTGCTCGGCCCTGGCTGAGTAAGGTTTCGATTCATCAAGCGACCCCCGTCCATTGCGGCGGGGGTCGTTGTTGTTGGTACCGGTGACGCTTGCGTCAACCCGTCCCGCTGGCATGGACGTAGGATCGTCGATCGGATGGAGCCCGCCCTGACGTTGACCGATCTCCACCGCCACTACGGTGATGTCCGGGCGGTCGACGGGGTGACCGTACGGGTGCAGGCCGGGGAGCGCTTCGTCCTGCTGGGTCCGTCGGGGTCGGGCAAGACCACGATCCTGCGGCTGATCGCTGGGTTCGATGCGCCGACCAGCGGCTCGGTCGTCTTGGATGGTCAGTCGGTTGACGGCCTTCCCCCCGAGCGGCGCAACGTCGGTGTGGTGTTCCAGGACTACGCCCTTTTTCCACATCGAACGGTGGCGCAGAACATCGAGTTCGGCCTACGGATGCGCAAGGTCGACAAGGCAGCTCGCCGTCAGCGGGTTGGCGAGTTGCTTGATCTGGTCGGGCTGACCCGCGAGGCCGGCCGCACACCCAACCAGCTGTCCGGAGGCCAACAGCAGCGCGTGGCGCTGGCCCGGGCGCTGGCCCCCTCCCCCGCCCTGTTGTTGTTGGACGAACCCCTGGCGAACCTCGACCGTCGTCTACGGGAGTCGCTGCGCCACGAACTGCTGCGCATCACCGACGCGGTTGACATCACCAGCGTGCTGGTCACCCATGACCAGGAGGAGGCGTTGTCCTTCGCCGACCGCATCGCGGTCCTGCGGGACGGCCAGGTCGCCCAGATCGGTACCCCGGCCGAGGTGTGGCGGGCACCAGCCGACACGTTCGTGGCGACGTTCCTGGGTGACATGAACCTGCTGCCCGTCCAGGCCATCGCCGGTGGTGAGGTCCAGGTTTCTGGCATCGACGGGGTGTTGCAGGTGGAGGGGGGCGCCACCTCCAACGGTGCTGCTTCCAACCGCCAGTCCAGCCGCGCCGTGGTGGCCTGTCTTCGACCCGAGGCCCTGACCGCGGTTGCCGATCCCGCAGGGGCTGGCACGGTCCGCAGTGTGTTCTATGCCGGCGGATCGGCCACCATGACCGTCGACGTCGACGGGACCCCTATCACCGTCCGGGCCCAACAGCCCGACGGGCGTCCGATTGCAACCATAGGCGACACCGTTCGTATCCAGCCGGTTGTCAGCCATGTACGCCTGCTGGATGATCCTGGAATCCGCGCATGACACGTCGGTCCTGGGCCCAGCATGGCGGCTGGTTGGTCCTGCCCGCACTGCTCTTCCTCACCCTTGTCTTCGTGTTGCCCTTCCTCGGGGTTGTCCGTGTCGCGGTGGCCGGCGAGCCCCCACCGGGCACCGGCACGTTCTTCGATGTGACCGTGTTCCGCCCCGACAACCTGGCCGCGGTTGCCGGGGACCGGTTGTTTCGTAGCGTCCTTGCGGTGACGGTCCGTACAGCGGTGATCATCACCACCGTCTGCATGGTGGTGGCCATCCCGTTCGCCGCTTACATCCACACGCGCCGAGGCGTCTGGAAAGGCGTGCTGATCGCCGGCGTGGCCCTGCCGAAACTGGTCAATCTGTTGGTGCTGCTCTACGGCGTGCTGTTGACTCTTGGATCGGGCGGGGTGATCAACGACGTGCTGACCGGCCTGCGCATCATCGACCAACCGGTGCGGCTGTTCGGCAACCTGTTCGCGGTGGTGTTCACCGAGGTCCTGGTGATCCTTCCCTACCCGGTGCTGCTGCTGTTGGCGGCGTTCAACGGGTCTGATGACCGGCAGTACGACGCCGCCCGGTCCCTGGGGGCCGGCCCGGTGCGGGCTTATGTCGAAACGGTGATCCGCCCGGCTTGGCCGGCGCTGGTCGGGGCCGGGCTGGTGTCTGCCGTCTGGGCCGTCGGTGCGTTCGTCGGGCCGTTGGTGTTGGGCAACCCGCCGTACTACACCGTGGCCGTGGAGGTCTACCTGCGGGCACTCGAAAAGCTGGCCTGGGTCGAGGCGGCTGGCTGGGCGGTGCTGGGCGTGGCGATCTTCGGCTTGGTCCTGGGGGGCGCCACCATGCTTGGTCGCTGGTTCGAGCA
>JBBSNE010000440.1:0-2485 GCA_038232815.1 Euzebyales bacterium
GGCGCGCCAGGCCAACGACATGGCGGCACGACTGGCGCGCGGTTTGGCGACCAACGCCAAGATCCGGCTGCCGCTACCGACGCACGCCAACGAGGTGTTTGCGATCATGCCCCGGTCACTGTTCGATCGTCTGCAGCACACGGGCGTGCACTTCTATGAATGGCCCGGCGCCGGGCCGGGTACCGACACCATCGGATCCGATGAGATCTTTGCCCGTTTCGTCTGTGCCTTCACCACGACGACCGAGGGCGTGGACCGCCTGGTGGCCGCCACCCAGGACTGAATGCGTCAGCCGCTGGACTCCTGCGTCTTGATGTAGTCGATCAGGCCACCGACGGTGCCGGCACCGACCTGTTCCACATACGCGGTGGCCCACTCGAAGATCTGCTCCTCGCTGAACCCCTCACCTGTCAGTTCGTCCTTGGCCTGATTGGCCAGCATGTGCACGCCCTCCTGCTGATCGGCATCGGGGTAATCGGTGTCGATACCCTCCTCCGCGGGGCGTTCGGGGTCCAGATCATTTGCAAACGGATCGTTCATGGCCGGCAGCATACGGGGCTTTACGACCCATGCCGCCGAAGTTGATAGTCGTTGGTGCTCCGGGCAACCACCACCCCGGCGGTGTCGGTCAAGACACAGTCCCAGGAGTAATCGGCCCTGCCGTCGGCCCGGGCCCCCGCCTGGATCCGTTCGACCTCCTCGCTGGTGATGCTGACCTCGACACTCACGTCGGTTGTCGCCGGCTTGAGATAACGGATGTCCATTCTCTTGACGATGGGGTAATAGGTGTCGGTGTCGAAGGTGGACAAAAAGATCGCCCCGCCCGGCACCTCGGCCAACGTGAACAACGCACCCGCATACATCGTCCCGATGTGGTTGACGTTCGGCCCCAACGGACACGTCAACTTGACATGACCCCAGTCGATCGAGTCCAACCGCAGGCCCATCCGGCGTAGGAAGGGCAGTCCCTCCTCAAGGGCGGGTCGCAGGCGTTGGTACAGGGTCTGGTCATCCATGTGAAGAGTGTCTCACGGCTCATTTCAACCCTCTGAGCCCCATGGTCACCCGTACAGGCCAGCCCGAGTGACACCGGGGATGCAGTCGTTAGGGTCGGTTCCATACCTGACCGCAAAACCACCCCAAGCCACAGGAGGCTTTGAAGATGAGTATCCCCCAGACCTCGCGCCGCATGGCGCTGGTCGGGCTGTTGACGTTGATCGTTGCGATGTTCCCCCTTACGGGCGCATCCGCACAAGACGGCGATGTCACGCTTGACCTTGAAGGATCGACCAACGTCGAATACGCGATCGCATGGTCACAACAGGCCTACCCCGATGCTGCCGTCGACGCCGATCAGGGTCCCGACCGCGCATTTGTGGGCCGTGACGACCTGTTCCCCGACAACCTCGCCTCAGGTGCGCTGCAGGAGCAGGGTCCGCTGCTGTTGACCGCCACCGACGCCCTGTCCTTCGCCACCATGGAAGAACTTGAACGTCTTGGTGTGGACCAAGTCACAATCCTTGGTGGTACCGACGCCGTCAGTTCTGACGTTGAAAATGAGCTGACAGAGGCCGGGTACACCGTGGACCGTCTTGACGGGCCTACCCGTATCGAGACCGCGATTGCCATCGCACAGGACGACACCGCCGACACCAGTGCGGTCGAAGACACCGCCGACACCACCGCCATCTTGGCGCGTGCCTATGAGTCCACCAGCGACGGGACCCAGGCATTTGCCGACTCCCTCGCCGCCGGCGCCTGGGCCGCAGCAGACGGCTACGACGTGTTGCTGACCGAAAGCGACGTGCTGACCGGTAACACCGCCGAATACCTGGCCGAGGCCGGGTATGAGCAGATCTACATCGTCGGTGGCACCGAGGCCATCTCTGAAGACGTCGAAGCCGCCGTCAACGACCTGGCTGACACCGTGACACGCGTTTCGGGTCCGACCCGTTTCGACACTGCGGTGGCAATCGCCAACCAGCGTGGGTTCGAGACATCTGCTGACGCCGGTGTGACCCTGCTGGTCGACGGCCAGGCAGCCGACGCATGGGCTGATGGCTTCCCTGCCGCCAACCTCGCGGCGATGGGTGACTACCCGGTCGTGTTGGCCAACTCCGCCGACACCGGCTTGCCAGAGGCGACCACGGACTTCCTCGTCGACGACGGAACCGACTTTGCCGATCACCTGGACAACGTCGATGTCATCTGTGGATCCTCCGTCCCTGACAATGCCGACGACGCCAACCAGTGTGAGGAAGCGGCCATGGAAACCGGCACCACAGTGCTGGTGGTTCCCTTCAACGAAGAAACCGATCCGGCTGCATAACAACTGACGAATTGGCCATGTGCCCCGGTCCCGCAACAGGGCCCGGGGCACAGTCACGTTCGGCTGCCCACCCGACGTGTCGCTGTCCGCAATCGGACAAGGGGACAGTTCCGGTAGGCGAGCATGCTGTGAAATATGCGGTAACTTTCTGCCACC